>NZ_JBSGBF010000037.1:0-74043 GCF_053601115.1 Streptomyces sp. NPDC004788 | reverse complement strand
CGAAGAGGTTCTTCACCGTGTCGCTCATGACCGTCGTGTACGACGAGCCGAAACTGCCCGGGAAGTTTCCGATCGGCATGCTCGCCCGGTAGATCTTGCCGTTGTCACCGGCGAAGAACAGGTACATGTTCTGGTCGTCGCCGATGAGCGTCTGGTCGATGGGGCCCGTTCCCGGGTCGGGGAGGCTTCCGGAGAAGAGCTCCTGCTCCGCCGACCAGCCGTTCGGGTTGGTGGGGTCGGTCGACGTCCGGTAGGAGAAGGCGGTCCTGCCCCACTGGTAGGCGAGCACCCAGATGTTCTTCGGCGCGAAGTAGAAGAGTGTGGGCGCGACGGCGTTGTTCGACATCGTGTTCTGGCTCGCCGAGGCCATGTCCGACCAGTTGGTGAACGGGCTGAAGTTCATCGAACCCCAGGCCACCCCCGTCCCCGCGGCGCCGTGCGTCGTCGCGTAGACGAGCTGCTTGCCGTTGTAGGGGGCGACGGTGAAGTCCTTGAGCGAGGCCCACCCCGCCTTGGGCTGCGCCAGCGCGCCCGTCGACGACCAGCGGTACGTCGAGGGAAGGGCGCAGGTGCCGGGAGTGGTGCCGCCGGCGACCTTGACGAGCTGCCACTGCTGGTTGGCACCGCCCCAGTCGTCGTACTGGACAATGTTCGCGCCGTCGGCGGTGGAGGCGCCCTGTACCTCGAGGGCCTTGCCGCTGTGGCGGGCGATGAGCCGCACGTAGCCGTCCGCGCTGTCGGCCAGCCGCCACTGCTGGTTGGTGCCGTTGAGATCGGTCCACTGGACGACGGGGGCCCCGTTGGCGGTGGAGAGGTTCTGGACGTCCAGGACCTTGCCGGAGTGGCGGGACTTGACACGGTAGTAGCCGTCACCGGAGGCGACGAACTGCCACTGCTGCTGGTTCTGGTCGTTCCTGGTCCACTGGGTGATGCGGGCGCCGTCGCCGGTCGCCAGGTTGTAGACGTCCAGGGCCTTGCCGCTGTTGCGGTTGACCAGCACGTACCAGGCGTTGGTGTCGACGGTCGCCGCGGCGGCGGGCGGGGCGGCGAGGAGAGTGGCTCCGAGCAGCAGGGACGACAGGACCGTGAGGACGAGACTCAGGACCAGAGGTGGATGGCGAAACCTCATCAGGAGAGCTCCTTCGGGGGACGGAGGGGGGACGAGTCCGACGCACCGCGCGGCGGACGCGCCGGGAGGCCGGGGACGGGATAGGGACGGAGCAGGCCGCACATGCCGAAGACCGGTTCCTCCGGGCACTCCAGCCGCGACACCTCTCCGTGATCGAGGTGGGAGAGGTCTCCGTCCTTCAGCGCTGCCAGTTGGCTGCCGGTCGCGAGGGTCGCCGCCAGCGGGCCGTCTCGCCATCGGATCCACCAGGCGTCGAGGAGATCGCGCTTCAGGCGGTGGGCCGCGCTGTGGAACTGCCGCAGCCCGCCCTCGCGCAGGGCGAGGAAGCCTTCGAGTGCCAGGTCGCGGCGGCGGCGCGCCGCCGCCGCGTGGTCGCCGGTCAGGACGGCCGCCGCCTGGTAGGCGTCAGGATCGGCCAGCACGGGTGCGGGGAAGGTGAAGACGGCGTCGCCCGCCTCGGGAAGCCCGCTGTTCTGCATGAGCACCACGAGGCGCAGGCCGCCGGCGTTGACGAGGCGGTGGATCGTTCCGGGGGCGAACCAGACGACGTCGCCGGGGTGCAGCGGGGTGTCGGCGAAGCCGGTGGTGGTGAGGGTCTGGACGCTGCCCTCGCCATGGACGACGACGTACGCCTCGGAGCAGACGAGGTGCATGTGGGGGGTGCCTCCGCACAGCCCGTCGGCGGCCTCCCAGTCGTACACGGTCAGCCCGGAGATCCCCACGCCGCCGGGGAGCGGGGTCACCACGGGTGGTCCTCGACGTGGCGGGACAGGCGTGCGGGGGTCCACGCGCCGTCGGCGACGACGATCCGGTAACGGCGCGACAGGGTGTCGCCCGGGGGCAGCGGCAGTTCCTTGTCGAACGCCAGGGACGGGTTGACGGCGGGGATGGGCTCGCTGCGGACGAACCAGCGGCCGGGGGCTTCCGGATCGTCCAGGAACAGGAGCGTGGAGGCACGGTCGACCTCGTCGTGGGTGCCGACGAAGGCCAGCCAGTCACCCTGCTCGCCCATCGCGGGGCCGATCACGTGCCCGCCGGTGAACTCGCGCGGGCCGCGCCAGAAGAGGCCCGAGTATCCGGCGAGTTCTCTGCCCTGGGTGCCGGGGCTGCCGAACATCAGGGGGGTGTCGAGGACGTTGGTGAGCGCGGTGGTGACCTCCAGCGTCCAGGAGTCGGCCTCGACGTCGAGTGCGGTCAGCGTGCGGTGTTCGTCGATCCAGTGCTCTCCCGCCATCGTGTGCCAGGCGAGGTGCTCGGTGATGACGGCGCGGCCGTGATCCGTTTCGGCGGATACGGTGAGGCTGCGCATCGTGCCGAGGTTCGGCAGATCGACGTAGTCCTGTCCGCGCAGATAGGTGCCGCCGCCCCAGAAGTTCTGCCCCGACACCCACGACGCCGTCATCTGGATGCCCTTGTGCCAGCGGTGGTCGTGCGGCCGGTACCCGGTGACCACGTCTCCGGCGAGCGTGCGCACCGGATGCAGGTAGGGCTTGGGCGCCTCGAACGGGTCCATGACCGGGCGGTGCACATAACGGAAGAGGTCGACGTCGCGGACCCGGACGATCAGCGAGTCCTCGTTCTCCAGGAGTTCGAACGTCATCGGAACACCTCCGGGCGCCCCCCGTGGAGTGAGCCGTAGAAGCGGTCGGCCGCGTCGATCTCCCCGCGCCGGACCGGCAGGCCGGTGATCGCGGCCTTGTACAAGGCGGTGACGAATTCCATGGTGGATCTGCCGAGGTCGGGCCGGATCCCCGCCTCGTAGCCGTCCAGGAAGGCCGCGAGCTGGGCGGCGTGCGAGCTGGGCAGGTCGTCCGGCGGCTCCCACTTCGCGCCGGACGACCCGGCGGTGAACGTCCAGTCCGCGTTGGAGTAGCCGTACAGGTGCCGCAGCTCGACCGTGGCGTCGGCGAGGTCGAACCGCAGGTAGCTCTCCTCGCGGGGGGAGAGGACGCTGTTGACGACCGTCGCGATGGCTCCGTTCTCGAACCGGACCAGGGCCGCGGACACATCCTCGGTCTGGACGGCGCGGTCGAGGCGGGCGGCCATCGCGCGCACCTCGGTCCAGGGGCCGAGCACGTCGAGCATGAGGTCCATCTGGTGGATGCCGTGGCCCAGCGTCGGGCCACCGCCCTCGCTCCGCCAGGTGCCGCGCCAGGGCACTTCGTAGTAGGAGTCGTCGCGGTACCACGCGGTGACGCACTGCGCGACCAGCGGACGGCCCAGGGTCCCGGCCGCGATCCGGTCACGCAGGTACCGGGCCCCCGAGCCGTACCTGTGCTGGAACACCGCGCCGGCGACGGCGTCCCCTTCGGCTGCCTGGATCCGGTCGAGCTCGGCCAGCGACAGGGCCACCGGCTTCTCGCACCAGACCCACGCCCCCGCCTCAAGGCAGGCCACGGCCTGTTCGGCGTGCAGGTACGGCGGCGTGCACAGGTGCACGACGTCCGGACGCTGCTCCTGGAGCATCGTGTGCAGGTCGGTGTGGACGGCGGGAATGCCGTGCTCGGTCGCGAACGCCTCGGCGCGCGCGGCGTCCACGTCGACGGCCGCCACGATCTCGGCCCGGTGCGCCTGTGCCCGGAGGGCGGGTACGTGGCAGATGCCGGCGATCCCGCCCGTTCCGACGATCGCCGTTCTGATCATCCGCCCAGCACCTTCCTGATCGCGTGGTAGGCGGGCTTGGGCTGGAGGTTCTCGTCGTAGGGCAGTGCCGCGCCCTCCTCGGGGAAGACTCCGGGGATCCACGAGTACTTGTCCGTGTAGTCCCAGATGGTGACGCCGACGCACTTCGCGACTGCCAGGCAGGCCTTGACGTAGTCGGCGTACCAGGCGGCCTGGGTCGCGAGCTTCTCGGGGGTCGCCGGGAGCTGCATGCGGATGTCGAGCTCGGTGATCGCGACGTCGACCCCGAGGTCGGCGAAGCGCTGGATGTTCTCCTGGACGCCGGCGGGGAAGCCGTACTGGAGTGCCAGGTGGCCCTGGAGGCCGAAGCCCTCCACCGGGACGCCGTCGGCCTTCAGCTGCTTGATGAGCTTGTAGTAGGCGTCGCTCTTGGCGTTGATGCCGTCGACGTTGTAGTCGTTCAGGTACAGCTTGGCGTGCGGGTCGATCTCGTGGGCCCAGCGCAGGGCGTCGGCGATGTAGCCGGGGCCGAGCGTCTTGTAGAAGAGCGACTCGCGGTAGGTTCCGTCCTCGTTGAACGCCTCGTTGACGACGTCCCAGTGGATCACCCGGCCCTTGAAGTGCCGGACCTCCGTCTGGATGTGGTTCTTCAGGACGGCGCGCAGTTCCTCGGCGGTCCAGCTGCGCTCGGTGAGCCAGGCGGGGAGCTGGTTGTGCCAGACGAGGGTGTGGCCGCGGACCTTCTGGTGGTGCTCCTTGGCGAAGGCCATGACCTTTTCGGCGGCGGTGAAGTCGAAGACGCCGCGCCGTGGTTCCGTGGTCTCCCACTTCATGGCGTTGCCGGGGGTGGTCTGCCCGAATTCGCTGCCGAGGAGCTTCAGGTAGGCGGCGTCGGTGAACTCGGGGTTGTCGGTGGCGGAGCCGAAGTACTTGTGGTGCTTCTTGGCCAGTTCGGCGAGCGTACGGGGACGGGGCTCGGCGGTCGCGGGCGCGGCGGCGAGGCCGGCCGCGAGGCAGACGGCGGCGGACAGGGCGATGAGATGCCGGGACACGGGCATGGCTGACTCCTCGGGTGCGGGGCGGTTCAGTCGAGGACGATGGTGGTCAGCGCGCGCGGGGCGAGCGTGGCCGTGAGGGTCGTACCGTGCGTGGAGACGACGTCGGCCGGGGTGATCGAGCGGGTCTCGTCGGTCACGTAGGCGTCGGGGTGCCGGTCGTGCCCGCCGCGAAGGGTGAAGGCGGCGGAGGTTTCGGTGGTGGCGGTGTTGAGGATCTCGATCACGCGCCTGCCGTCGGTGTTGCGGAAGGCCGTGATCCGGAGTGCCGGGTCGGCGTTCGTGACCGGAACGCGGACGGCGCCGGGGCGGATGAACCGGCTGAAGGCGGCCAGTGCCCAGTACCGCTTGGACACCCGGTAGCCGTCACCGGGGTTGGCGAGCTGGATGAGTCCCCGGGTCGCGCCGAGGGACGCGCCGGTCCAGTAGACGTAGGCGTTGGCGTTCCCGACGGTCAGGGTGTTCTGGATGTCGGCCGCGACGGCGAGACCGTCGTAGCCGCTGCCGTCGTCCCAGTTCTCGTTCCAGGTGGTGCCGTCCGGTGACCACTCCGACATCCACACGTGCTTGCCGGTCGGCTGCGGGACCGCGGTCGGACCGCTGTAGCGGTGGCCGGTGACGGTCCGCACGGCTCTGTCGGCCGCGGGATCCGCCTCGATGGCCTCGGTGTAGGCGACCTGCCGGTCCCAGCCCGCGACGTCGCAGCAGACCAGGTCCGTCTTCAGTCCGGACGCGCGGACGGTCGGCCCGAGCACCTTGAGGAAGTCGACGGCCTGCTGCGGGGTGAAGCGCATCGAGGCGTAGGTCGCCGTCCAGTCGGGTTCGTTGGTGAACCCCAGGTCGGTGATCCCGATGCCTTCCCGCTGGTAGAACTTCGCGTACTGGACCAGGTAGTCGGCGTAGGCCCGGCGCCATTCGGGGCGCAGCTCGCCGCCGTTGTTCTCGCTGCCGTTGGTCTTCATGAAGGCCGGCGCGCTCCAGGCGTCGGCGTAGAACCGCTTGACGCCGTACGCCTTGGCCTCCTTGGCGAGCCAGACCTGGCCGCCGTCCCAGCCGTCCCAGACGTACGTCGGCGTGGCGTCCGGTCCGCCGGGATCGGTCGGCAGGATCGTCGGCATGTGGTCGTAGACCCGGTCGGTGGACGACCCGATGCCCAGGCGCAGGATCGACAGGCCGGCGCCCTTCTCCTTGCTGAGCAGGAGGTCGAGCACCTCGCGCCGCTTGGCAGGGCTGAGGCCACGCGCGCCGTGCAGCAGGTCGGCCCGCTGGAAGGCCATGGAGAAGCCGAAGCCGTCGATGGGCTGGAGTTCGGCGCGGAAGTCGACACCGGCGCGCACGGGGGCGGCGGGCGGTCGCGCCGGGTCGGCCACGGCCTGCGATGTTAGCGCTAACATTATGACGCCCATCAGGGCGCTCAGGCGTTTCACAGGGTCTCCTCGGGGGTGGAGGTCACGCGGGACGGGTCAGCCCTTGGTGGCGCCCGCGGTGAGGCCGCCGATCAGCTGGCGCTCGGCGACGGCGTAGAAGGCGAGGGCGGGGACCATGGCGAGCACGATGTAGGCGAGGACGAGCGCGTAGTCGGTCGAGTACTGGCCCTGGAACTGCTGGACGCCGACCGGGATCGTCTGCCATTTCGGGTCGTTGAACACCAGCAGCGGCAGGAAGAAGTTGTTCCAGCTCGCGACGACCGCAAGCACCGAGACCGTGCCGAGCGCCGGACGCGCCATCGGCAGCAGGATCTGCCAGAAGAAGCGGAACTTGCCGCAGCCGTCCATGGTGGCGGCCTCCTCGATCTCCGCCGGGACGGTCCGGAAGAAGCCCCGCAGGATGACGATCGTCATGGGGAGCCCGAAGGCCGCCTGCGGGAGGATCACCCCGAGCGGGTTGTCGAGCAGGCCGAAGGTGCGCAGCATGAGGAAGAGCGGCAGGACGGCCACCGCGAACGGGAACATCAGCCCGATGGTGAAGAGCGTATAGAACAACTCCCTTCCTCGGAAGGCGTATCGGGCCAGAACGAAAGCCGCCATCGCGGAGGCCGCCACGGTGCAGACCGTCGTGCCGATCGCGATGCCCGCGCTGTTGGAGATCTGCCGCCAGAACATGCCGTCGCCGAGAATTCCGGTGTAGTTGGAGATCTTCCACCGCTCCGGCAGCCCGAACGGATTGTTCGTCAGTTCCGGGGTGCTCTTGAAACCGGAGACGACCGCGTAGAGCAGCGGTACGGCGACGAATGCGGCGATCAGCCAGACCACGGCGTGCAGCGAGAGGCCGCGTACCGTCCGACGGGCGTTCATCGGTCACCTCCCGAGGTGACGGCGCCGCTCAGGTCGCGGCGGAGCACGTACCGCTGGTAGAAGAGGGAGAAGACGAGGCTGATCATGAACAGCACCACGCTGATCGCGCTGGCGTAGCCGACCTGGTACCGCTTGAACCCGAACTGGAACATCGCGATGGCCATCGTCTCGGAGGAGTGGTTGGGCCCGCCGGCTGTCATGACCCAGACGAGGTCGAAGAGCTGGATGGACCCGATGATCGACAGGAAGACGCTGATGCGGATCGTCGGCCCGAGCAGCGGCAGCGTGATGTGCCGGAAGCGCTGCCAGGCGCCAGCTCCGTCGATGGAGGCGGCTTCGAGGATCTCGGACGGGATGCTCTGCAGCCCGGCGAGGAACAGCATCATGTGGAAGCCGAAGTACTTCCAGATCATGACGACGAACAGGGTCGGCATGACCGTCGAGGGATCGGCGAGCCACGTGCCCTGGAGGCCCTCGAGGCCGAAGAAGCCGGCGATGTGGTCGGCCATGCCGGCACCGGGCAGGAAGATCATCGTGAAGAGGACCGCCGTGACGACCTCGGAGAGGACGTACGGCGCGAAGAACAGCATCCGGTAGACGGCCCGGCCGCGGAGCCTCTGGTTGAGCAGGATCGCGGTGAACAGGGCGAACGGCAGCTGCACCAGGACCGACATGAGGATCAGGTAGAGCCCGCGCCCCAGGTCGCCGAGGAAGACCTGGTCGTCGAAGAGCTTGGTGTAGTTCCCGAAGCCGACGAAGTCGTCCATGGGGCCGATGCCGCCCCATTTGAAGAAGCCGGTCCAGACGGCGACGACGATCGGGGCGAGGACGAAGACGAGGAAGAGGACCAGGGCCGGTACGAGGAACCAGGCGACCGACGCCCAGGCACCCCACCGGCTCAGGAGTGAACGGGCGGGAGGCGGCGTGGGCGTCGCCACGGACTCCTCCCGCCGTTCCTCGGTCGGGGTGGACACGGAGCTAGGCACTCTTCGCGGCCTCGGTGATCGACGCCGTGACCTGCTCCGGGGTCTTCTTGCCCGCTATGAGGTCGGCGACGCTGTCGTTGACCTCCTGGCCGACCGCCGGCGGGTAGGCCTGGTCGAGGAAGAGCTGGAAGCCCGTGGCCTTGACCAGGCTCTCGGCCACCACCTTCTTGTTGGCGTCGGTGAGCTGACTCTCCGCGCCCTTCACCACCGGCAGGTAGCCGTTGGAGGCCAGCAGCTTGGACTCGTTCTCCAGAACGAAGAACTTCAGGAAGTCCAGGGCCTCCTTCGGAGCCCCCTTGCGCAGCGCGAAGCCGCCGCCACCGCCGAAGACCTCGGTCGCCTGCCCCACACCGCCGTCGACCGTCGGGAAGGGGAAGAAGCCCAGGTCCGCCCCGAGGTCGGCGCCCGCGTCCTTCTGCACCGACGGTCCCCACTGCCCCATCAGCTCCATGGCGGCCTTCCCGTTGCCCATGGTCGCGGCCTGGCCGCCCGGGGTGGCGTAGCCGGCGCCGAGGAAGCCCGGCTGGAACGGCTGGAGGTCGACGAGTTCCTTGAGGTGGACGCCCGCCTTGACGAAGCCGGGGTTGGTGAAGTCCTTGGTGGTCGCGGCCTTCTGCAGGGCGGGGAGGCCGGCGACGCGCATCGCGAGGTAGGCCCAGTAGTAGTGGCCGGGCCACTTCTCCTTGCCGGCGAGGGCGATCGGGGTGATGCCCGCGGCCTTGAGCTTCTTCACGTCGGCGAGGAACGCGGCCCAGGTGGCCGGCGGAGCGGTGATGCCGGCCTTGGCGAAGAGCTTCTTGTTGTACCAGAAGCCGACCATGCCGATGTCGTACGGGACTCCGTAGGTGCGGCCGTCGATCTGATAGGCCGACAGCGAGACCGGGGTGAGCTGCGACGACCAGTCCATGAGGTCGGTGAGGTCCTCGACGAGCCCCGCGTCGACCTGCTGCTGGAGCACGCCGCCGCCCCAGGTCTGGTAGACGTCGGGGAGCTTGCCGGAGGACGTGGTGGCGGTCAGCTTGGACTTGAACGCCTCGTTCTCCAGCGAGGTCGTGTTGATCGCGATCTTCGGGTGAGCCTTCGTGTACGCCGTGGAGATCTCCGGGAAGAGGGACTTCCCCGGCTCCGTGGTGGCGATGTTCCACCACTCGAACGTCACCTTGCCGTCGGCCGACAGGTTGCCGCCCGACCCGCCGGACCCGCAGGCCGTGGTGAGCGCGGCGGACAGGGTGGTCATGCCCGCGAGCGTCAGGAAGCTTCGTCGGCTCGGGAGAGTGCTGGCCATGGGACCTCCGGGGTGGGAAATGCCGGTTTCGCGCCCGAAAATTTTTCGAAATACTCTCGAAATTCTGCGCTGCCACAAACTAGGAACGCGTGGCCCCCCGGTCAAGACCCCGCGTCAATTTATCTGACTCGCCTGCGGACAGCGGCTGTTCGCAGGGTTGACAAGCTGCTCCGGCCGCCCGGAAACTCGTCGAAAGTTTGCGATACCTATCGCCGGGCCGAAGGTGTCCGCGCAGAGGAGAGAAGTTGAGCGAGCAGCGCCCGACCCTGGCCGTCATCGCCGCGGAGGCAGGGGTCTCCCAGGCCACCGTGTCCAAGGTGATCAACGGCCGCTCCGACGTCGCACCCTCGACCCGCGAACGGATCGAGGGCCTGCTGCAGGCTCACCACTACCTCCCGCCCGGCCGGCAGGGCAGAGCCCGCAGATCGGGCCTGGTCGACCTGATCATCGGCGGTCTGGACAGCGCGTGGGCGGTGGAGATCCTGCGCGGCGTCGAGGCCGAGTGCGCCCAGCGGAGCGTCGGCACCGTCGTGTCGCTCGTCCCGCCGGGCGAGGCCACACCGTCCAGTTGGACCGCGCTGCCGGTCCTGCACCACAGCGACGGCGTCATCCTCGTCACCGAGTCGGTCACCCACGCCCAGCGCGCCCAGGTCGGACGGGCCGGGGTGGCGTTGGTCGTCATCGACCCGATCGACCTGCCGGGCAACGGCGTGCCGAGCGTCGGAGCGACCAACTGGGCCGGCGGCCTCGCCGCCACCGAGCACCTGCTGGAACTGGGGCACCGCCGGATCGCCACGATCGGCGGACGCAGGGAGATGCTCTGCAGCCAGGCCCGCATCGACGGGTACCGGGCCGCCCTGGAGCGGGCCGGGATCGAGGTCGACCGCGACCTGATCCGGTTCGGCGACTTCCAGCACGAGGGCGGGTTCCGGTGCGCCCAGGAGCTGCTCGCCCTCCCCGACCCGCCGACGGCCGTCTTCGCCGGCAGCGACCAGCAGGCGATGGGCGTCTACGAAGCCGCCCGGCAGGCCGGACTGAGCATCCCTCAGGACCTCAGCGTGGTCGGCTTCGACGACCTGCCGATGTGCGACTGGCTGTCACCGCCGCTGACGACGGTGCGCCAGCCGCTGGAGGAGATGGGCCGGGTCGCCGCCCGCACGCTGTTCCAGCTTCTGGACGGCCAGCCCCTCGTCAGCCCGCGGATGGAGCTCTCGACCGAACTCAAGGTCCGCGTCTCCACCGCCCCACCCCGTTCTTAGGAGCACCCCCGTGACCGAGCCATGGCGTGACCCCCTCCTGCCCGCTGCCGTCCGAGTCGCCGATCTGCTGAGTCGGATGACGTTGGAGGAGAAGGCGGGTCAACTCGCCGGCTTCTGGGCCCTGCCGTCCGATCCCGGAGCGCCGGTGGCGCCGATGGAGGACGATTCCGGCGAACCGGCGCCCGGCCTCGACGACATCATCGGGCAGGGTCTCGGCCAGCTCACCCGGGTGTACGGGACGGCGCCGATCGCCGCGGAGACCGGTATGGAGCGGCTCGCCGCGCTCCAGACGCGGGTGCGGGAGGCCGGCCGGTTCGGCATTCCGGCCCTCGCTCACGAGGAGTGTCTGACCGGGTTCATGACGCTCGGGGCCACGGTCTTCCCCGGGCCGCTCGCCTGGGGCGCGTCCTTCGACCCCGGCCTCGTGCGGCGGATGGCCGCCGCCATCGGCGACGGGATGCGACGGGTCGGCGTCCACCAAGGACTGGCTCCGGTGCTCGACGTGGTCCGCGACTACCGGTGGGGTCGTACCGAGGAGTGCATGGGCGAGGACCCGTACCTCGTCGGCGCGATCGGCACCGCGTACGTCCAGGGTCTGGAAGGCGCGGGCATCGTGGCGACGCTCAAGCACTTCGCCGGGTACTCGTCCTCGCGCGGCGGCCGGAACATGGCCCCGGTCGCCGTGGGGCCGCGCGAGTTCGCCGATGTCCTGGTCGAGCCTTTCGTACGGGCGCTGCGCGAGGGAGGCGCTCGGTCGGTGATGAACAGCTACACCGACGTGGACGGGGTCCCGGTGGCCGCCGACGAACGCCTGCTGACCGACCTGCTCAGGAACGAGCTCGGCTTCGACGGCACCGTCGTCGCCGACTACTACTCGGTCTCCTTCCTGGAGTCCCGGCACGGCGTCGCCGGGTCGCGGGGCGCGGCCGGCGCGCTGGCGTTGACCGCGGGGATCGACGTCGAGCTGCCCACGGCCCGCTGCTACGGCGAGCCGCTGACCGAACTCGTGCGGTCGGGAAGCCTGTCCGAGGAGTTCGTCGACCGGGCCGCGGAGCGCGTCCTGCTGCAGAAGGCCGAACTCGGCCTGCTCGACCCCGACTGGGAACCCGTCAAGCCCGAACCGGTCGACCTCGACCCGCCGGAGAACCGGGCCCTGGCCAGGCTCCTGGCCGAGCGGTCCACCGTGCTGCTCGCCAACGACGGCATCCTGCCGCTGCGGCCGTGCCGGGTCGCGGTCACCGGGCCGTACGCGGACGATCCGCACGCATTCCTCGGCTGCTACTCCTTCCCGAACCACGTCGCGCTGCCCGGCGATCCCGGGGTGGAGATCCCGACGCTCGGCGAGGCGCTCGCCGCCGCGGGGTTCACGGTCACCGAGGAGGACCCAGAGGTGAACGTGCTGGTGCTCGGCGACCGGGCCGGCATGTTCGGCAGGGGCACTTCGGGAGAGGGCTGCGACGCCGAGACCCTCGATCTGCCCGGGGACCAGGCCGCCCTCGCCTCCGCCGTCCTGGACTCCGGAGTGCCGACCGTCCTGGTCCTGGTCTCCGGACGGCCCTACGCGCTCGGCTCGCTGGCCGAACGCGCATCGGCCGTGATCCAGGCCTTCTTCCCCGGCGAGGAAGGCGGGACGGCGCTGGCCCGGATCATCAGCGGGGCCGCGGAACCGTCCGGACGGCTGCCCGTCTCCGTCCCCCGCCAGGTCGGCGGCCAGCCCGGCACGTACCTGCACTCCAGGCTCGGCGGACGCACCGACTGGAGCTCGGTGGACCCGACGCCGCTGTTCCCCTTCGGACACGGGTTGAGCTGGACCAGCTTCGCCTACTCGGAGCTCGCGGTGGATCCCGTCGCCGCGACGGACGGAGCCGTCTCCGTCTCGCTCACCGTACGCAACGCCGGAGAGGTGACCGGGACCGAGGTGGTCCAGCTGTACCTCTCGGACCCCGAGGCGTCCGTCGTCCGGCCGCAGCGGTGGCTCGCCGGATTCTGCAGGGTCGAGCTGCAACCGGGCTCGGCCGCCCGGATCACCTTCTCCGTCCACGCCGACCGGACCTCCTTCACCGGGATCGACCTGCGCAGAAGAGTGGAGCCAGGAGAGATCGGCGTGGCCGTCGGACGGTCCAGCGGCGATCTTCCGCTGCGGGGCTCCTTCACTCTGCGCGGCCCCGTACGTCATCCGGCGGCCGACCGCGTGCTGTCCGTGCCGGTCGAGATCGTCCCCGTCTCATGAGCGCGACCTTCGGCGATCCCGTGCTGCCCGGCTTCCGGCCCGACCCGTCCGTGTGCCGGGTGGGAGCGGACTACTACCTGGTGACGTCCAGCTTCGAATGGTTCCCGGGTCTTCCCGTGTTCCACAGCCGCGATCTCGTGAACTGGCGACGTCTCGGCTCCGCGCTCGACCGCCCGTCCCAGCTCGATCTCGACGGGTGCGAGCCCTCACGCGGCCTGTTCGCGCCGACGATCAGGCACCACGACGGGGTGTTCCATCTCGTCTGCACGCTGATGGACGGCCCCGGCCATTTCGTCGTCACGGCGACCGACCCGGCGGGGCCGTGGTCGGAACCGCACTGGCTGGAGGGCGAGGGCTTCGACCCGTCGCTGTTCTTCGACGACGGGCCGGACGACGGCGACGGCGACGGCCGTGCCTGGTTCACCGCCGCCCGTGTGCTGGACGAGGCCGCCGGCCACACCGAGATCTGGATGCGCGAGTACCTGCCCCGCGAGCGACGGCTCACGGGACCGGAGTACGTCCTGTGGTCGGGAAGCCGGCCGGGCGCCCGATGGTCGGAAGCCCCGCACCTCTACAAGATCGACGGCAGCTACCTTCTGCTCACCGCCGAGGGCGGCACCGCCGAGGACCACAGCGTGGTCGTCGCCCGCGCCGACCGCGTGACCGGCCCGTACGAGGGCGTCCCCGGCAACCCGGCACTGCCTCCCGCTCCGAAGGGCCCGGTCACCTGCACCGGACACGCCGACCTCGTGCAGACGCCGTACGGAGACTGGCGGGCCGTCCTCCTGGGCGTCCGACCGGGTTCCGCCCTGGGCCGTGAGACCTTCCTCAGCCGAGTCACCTGGCACGACGACCTGCCGGCCTTCTCCCCCATCGCCCACGCCCCTCTCTCCCACCCCCTCCACGACGACTTCACCACGCTCTCCGCCGACTGGAGCACCCTGCGCACCCCACGCGCACCGTTCTGGACCACCGGCGACGGGCTCCGCCTCCAGCTCCGCCCCGAACGCCTCGGCGAACGCACCACCCCGTCCCTCCTGGCCCTCCCCCAGGAACAGCCCGACTGCGACGTCTCCACCGAACTGCACTTCCTCCCCGCCGCACCGGAAGAACAGGCAGGCCTCGCCGTCGTCATCGACGACGACACCCATCTCGTCCTCCTTCGCACCACGGAAGGACTCAGCCTCCGTCGCGGGCCCGAGGTCCTGGCCCGCGTCGTCGTCCCGCCGGGCCCCGTTCGCCTGAGGGCCCGCATCCGCGGCTTCAGCCACACCTTCGCCTACGCCGCGCGCGATGGCGCCTGGCAGGACCTGACCACCGTCGAAGCCACCTTCCTGACCCCGCTGTTCACCAGCGTCCAGCTCGGCCTCTACGCCACCTCCAACGGCCGCCCGTCCTCGAACCAGGCCCATTTCCGGTGGTTCGACATCACCTATCCGAACTGACCGAGGACTCACTCACAGAGAAGCGGTCCCTGTCGAAATGTTTTCGACAGGGACCGCTTTTCCTTGGTTTCGGCGAAAGGCCATGACGGCCCCGACCGACAGCCGACGTTTCCGAAACATCTCCGAAACCATTGACAGGCTCATGCCGTATTTCCAGACTGATTCCAGAGGCGTCACCGACACTTTCCGAAGTCCCATTTCCTGGACGCGGACATCGCCGCCGCGGATTCCTTCCGCAGCGCGCTCTCCCCCACCCACGATTTCCCTTGTCGGAGGTCCACCCATGCGTTCTCACGCCATTGCCCCGCCCACGGTCCGCCGGAAAAGGGGCGGCCTGATCGCGGCGCTCCTCGCCGGCGCCCTCGGGTCCGCCACCCTGCTGGCGGCGCCGGCCTCTCAGGCCGCCGAGAGCACGCTCGGCAGCGCTGCGGCGCAGAGCGGCCGCTACTTCGGCACCGCCATCGCCTCGGGCCGGCTGGGCGACTCGGCGTACACGTCGATCGCGGCCCGCGAGTTCAACTCGGTGACGCCCGAGAACGAGATGAAGATCGACGCCACCGAACCCCAGCAGGGCCGGTTCGACTTCACCGCCGGTGACCGCGTCTACAACTGGGCGGTGCAGAACGGCAAGCAGGTGCGCGGCCACACCCTGGCCTGGCACTCCCAGCAGCCCGGCTGGATGCAGAGCCTCAGCGGCAGCGCGCTGCGCCAGGCGATGATCAACCACATCAACGGCGTGATGGCCCACTACAAGGGCAAGCTCGCCCAGTGGGACGTCGTGAACGAGGCCTTCGCCGACGGCACCTCGGGAGCCCGGCGCGACTCCAACCTGCAGCGCACCGGCAACGACTGGATCGAGGTCGCCTTCCGCACCGCGCGTGCCGCCGACCCGGCCGCCAAGCTCTGCTACAACGACTACAACATCGAGAACTGGACCTGGGCCAAGACCCAGGCCGTGTACTCCATGGTCAAGGACTTCAAGCAGCGCGGCGTTCCGATCGACTGCGTCGGCTTCCAGTCGCACTTCAACAGCGACAGCCCGTACAACAGCAACTTCCGCACCACCCTGCAGAGTTTCGCCGCTCTCGGCGTCGACGTGGCCGTCACCGAACTCGACATCCAGGGCGCCTCTGCCACGACCTACGCCAACGTGACCAACGACTGCCTGGCCGTCCCGCGCTGCCTCGGCATCACCGTCTGGGGCGTGCGCGACACCGACTCCTGGCGAGCCGGGGACACACCGCTGCTGTTCAACGGCGACGGCAGCAAGAAGCCCGCGTACACCTCCGTCCTCAACGCGCTCAACGCCGGCTCCGGCACGCCCACTCCGACCCCCTCCCCCGGCACCGGGCCGATCAAGGGCGTCGCGTCGGGCCGCTGTGTGGACGTCCCGAACGCGTCCACCACCGACGGCACCCAGGTCCAGCTGTGGGACTGCAACAGCCGCACCAACCAGCAGTGGACGCTGACCTCCGCCGGTGAGCTCAGGGTCTACGGCGACAAGTGCCTCGACGCCGCCGGCACCGCCAACGGCTCGAAGGTGCAGATCTACAGCTGCTGGGGCGGCGACAACCAGAAATGGCGTCTGAACTCCGACGGAACCATCGTCGGCGTGCAGTCCGGACTCTGCCTCGACGCGGCCGCCAACGGCACCGCGAACGGCACCCCGATCCAGCTCTACACCTGCTGGAACGGCACCAACCAGCACTGGGCCCGCGCTTGACCGCTGAGCCGAGCCGCACCAAAGAGGGGAGCCGGGAGAAATCCCGGCTCCCCTCGGTGCTGTCAGGCGGAGGTCGGGTTGCCGTAGTACGCGTCGGGGCCGTGCTTGCGTGTGAAGTGGCGGTCCAGGACGTGCTGCGGGGGTTCGACCGTGCCCAGGGCGATGGTGTGGAGGGCCATCTCGGCCACCGCCTCGCAGATGATGGCGTGCTCCAGGGACGCGGTGGCGTCGGCGCCCCAGGTGAAGGGGCCGTGGTGGGCGACCAGGGCGCCGGGGACTTCCCTGGCCCGGGTGTCGTCGCGGCCCAGCAGGTCCACGATGACCTGGCCGGTGTTGTACTCGTAGTCCGTGGCGCACTGCTCGGGGGTGAGGGGGTCGGTGACGGGGACGGGACCGTTGAAGGTGTCCGCGTGGGTCGTGCCGAGCACCGGTATCGGACGCCGGGCCTGGGCGAAGGCGACGGCGTGGGTGGAGTGCGTGTGGGTCACGCCTCCGATGGAGGGGAAGGCCAGGTAGAGGCTCCGGTGCGTCTCCGTGTCGGTGGAAGGCCGCAGGTGGCCTTCCACGACACTGCCGTCGGACAGGGAGACGACGACCAGGTCCTCCTCGCTCAGTACGTCGTACGCCACGCCCGAGGGCTTGATGACGAAGACGCCGGCCTGTCGGTCGACACCGCTCACATTGCCCCAGGCGAGAGTGGCGAGCCCGGCTCGGGGGATGCGGAGGTTGGCCTCCAGTACCTCTCGGCGCAGCTCCTTGGAAACGGTCGTGCTCACGGAGGACTCCGTCCTGGTGGGGGTGGAGGCGGTGGCGGCGGGGGTGTTCACAGGCTCTGGGCCAGACGGTGGTAGGCCTGGTTCCAGCGCAGCTCGCGCGTGAAGCGCCGGACGGTGGTGTCCTCGTCGATGACGGCGAGTTCGGTCCGCAGCATCTCGGCGAGGTCCTCGATCTCCTCGCCGCCGAGGGCGGTGGTCAGGACGGTGTGGTGCGGTGCTCCGGCCGTCAGCCATGCCTCGGTGGAGGTACGCAGGTCGGGGCGCGGGCGCCAGACGGCCCGGGCGACGGGGAGCCGGGGCAGCGGCTCGGGCGGGGTGACGACGTCGATGTGGTTGGCGACCAGGCGGAACCGGTCGCCCATGTCGGCGAGACCGACGACGACGGCCGGGCCGGGATCCGCGTCGAAGACGAGACGGACCGGGTCCTCGCGTCCGCCGATGCCGAGCGGGTGGATCTCGCAGCCGGGGGTGGCCGTGGTGAGGGAGGGGCAGACCTCCAGCATGTGGGCGCCGAGGATGAGTTCCTGGCCGGGCGTGAGGTCGTAGGTGTAGTCCTCCATGAAGGAGGTGCCACCGGGCCGGCCGTGGGCCATCGCCTTCAGTGTGCGCAGCAGGGTGGAGGTCTTCCAGTCTCCTTCGCCGCCGAAGCCGTAGCCGTCCGCCATCAGGCGCTGCACGGCGAGCCCGGGGAGCTGGCGCAGGCCCCCGAGATCCTCGAAGTTGGTGGTGAAGGCCCGGAAGCCGCCTTCCGTGAGAAAGGCCCGCAGGCCGGCTTCGATACGGGCGGCGTAACGCAGGGATGCGTGGCGCTCGCCGCCGGGCCGCAGCTCCGGGGCGAGGGCGTAGAGGTCCTGGTACTCCTTGACGAGGGCGGTGACCGTGTCCTCGTCGGCGGCGTCGACCGCGGCGACGAGGTCGTTGACGCCGTACGTGTTGACCGAGACCCCGAACCGCAGCTGCGCCTCGACCTTGTCGCCTTCGGTGACGGCGACGTCGCGCATGTTGTCGCCGAACCGGGCGAGTTTGAGGGTGGTGAGTTCGGACCGGCCGACGGCGGCGCGGGCCCATCCGGCGATGCGGTCGACGACGTCGGGGGTGGAGACGTGGCCGGCCACGGTCTTGCGCGGGACACCGAGGCGGGTCTGGACGAAGCCGAACTCGCGGTCGCCGTGGGCGGCCTGGTTCAGGTTCATGAAGTCCATGTCGATGGTGGACCAGGGCAGTCTGCGGTTGGCCTGGGTGTGCAGGTGCAGCAAGGGCTTGCCGAGGGCGTCGAGGCCGGCGATCCACATCTTGGCCGGGGAGAAGGTGTGCATCCAGGCGATCAGGCCGATGCAGCGGTCGTCGGCGTTGGCCTCCAGACAGATCGCGCGGATGGCGGCCGCGTCGGTGAGCACCGGCTTCCACACCAGGCGCACGGTCATCTGGGGCTGGTCGGCGAGGGTGGCGCAGATCGCGCGGGACTGGTCGGCGACCTGGGCCAGGGTGTCGTCGCCGTAGAGGGCCTGACTGCCGGTCAGAAACCAGATCTCACGGTGGGGCTGGGCGGGCGTCATGTCGGGTGTGCTCCTCGGAGGTGCGGAGGCGGAGAGGTCGGGCCGAAGGAGAGGCCGCGGGGGCGGAGGGTGGCCCGGTCAGGCGGTGGTGGCCCGGGCGGTGTTGCGGATCCGTCGCAGGCGGTGCAGGAGGAGGTCCGCGCCGGTACCGAAGTGCTCGGACAGGGCGCGGTACTCGCCGAACAGCGCGTCGTAGGCGTCCGCCCGCGCGGGGTCGGGCACGTACGCGTGGCGCTGGACGCCGCCCATGACGGCGGCGGCGGAACGTACGTCGGGGTAGGCGCCCGCGGCGACGGCGGCGTGGATGGCCGAGCCGAGCGCCGGCCCCTGTTCGGAGGTGCCGACGGATACGGGGCGGCGGAGCACGTCGGCGTAGATCTGCATGAGCAGGGCGTTCTTCCGCAGTCCTCCGGTGACGATGAACTCCTCCACGGGGATCCCGCCGTCCTCGAAGGTCTCGACGATCAGCCGGGTGCCGTAGGCGGTGGATTCGAGCAGGGCCCGGTAGACGTCCTCGGGCCGGGTGTCGAGGGTGAGGCCGGCGATGACTCCGGAGAGGTGGTGGTCGACCAGGGGAGAACGGTTGCCGTTCATCCAGTCCAGGGCGACCAGGCCGTGCGCGCCGACCGGCTGGTCGGCGGCCTTGCGGGTCAGGAGCTGATGAAGATCCTCGCCCGAGGCCTGCGCCTCGGCGCGGTAGTGGTCCGGTACGCCCTGCCGGAGCCACCAGGCGAAGATGTCGCCGACCGCGCTCTGGCCGGCCTCGTAGCCGTAGGCGCCCTCGACGATGCCGCCGTCGACGACTCCGCAGATGCCGGGGACCTCGGCGAGGGTGGCGCCGTTGAGGACGTGGCAGGTGGAGGTGCCCATGATGGCGAGCATCCGGCCGTTCTCGACGGCGCCCGCCGCCGGTGCGGCCACGTGGGCGTCGACGTTGCCGACGGCGACGGCGATGCCCTCGGGGAGGCCGGTCCAGTGCGCGGCCCGGCCGCTCAGTCCGCCGGCACGGGAGCCCAGGGGTGACAGCGGGTGCTCCAGGCGCGTGGCGGGGAAGTCGGCGAAGTCCGGGTGGAGCCCGGCGAGGAACCCGGGCGAGGGGTAGGCGCCGTCCTGGTGGATGCCCTTGTAGCCGGCGGTGCAGGTGTTGCGGGACTCGCTGCCGGTCAACTGCCAGACGATCCAGTCGGCCGCCTCGATCCAGCGGGCGCAGGCGGCGTAGACATCCGGGTCCTCCTCCAGGACCTGCAGGGCCTTCGCGTACTGCCACTCGGCGGAGATCTTGCCGCCGTACCGCGCGATCCATTTCTCCCCGCGGGCGTGAGCGAGGGCGTTGATGCGGTCGGCCTGCTCCTGGGCCGCGTGGTGCTTCCACAGTTTGGGCCAGGCGTGCGGGCGGTCGGCCCACTCGGGCGTCAGGGCGAGCGGGGTGCCGTCCGCGGTGGTCGGCAGGACCGTGCAGGCGGTGAAGTCGGTGGCGAGGCCGATGACGCGGGCGGGGTCGACCCCGGCGTCGGCGAGCGCCGCCGGAACGGCGGTGCGCAGGACGTCGCGCCAGTCCTCGGGGTGCTGCAGGGCCCAGTCGGGGGGCAGGGCGGCTCCGGTGGAGGGAAGGCGGTCCTCGATGACGGCGTGACGGTACTCGTGGACCGACGAACCGAGTTCGGCGCCGTCCCGGACCCTGACCACGACGGCGCGCCCGGAGAGGGTGCCGAAGTCGACTCCGATGGTGCATGCCTCGGGATGGTGCCGGGCCGCGAGGCCGGAAGGGGCGTGTGGGGTCACGATGCGATCTCTCTCGTCCAGGAGCAGGGGTCAGAGGAGCACCCTGATTGTTAACGCTCACAATCGCGTGCGACAAGAGCTGGGTGCAGTTCTTTCGAACATCGGCCAAGAAATGAAAGCCCGGGGAGGTGAGCGTTCACGTGCATACGAGAAGGGGGCCCCGGCGTCGCGACCGGCCCGGCAGGATGCGGGGCGGTCGATCCGGCGGGCGGGGCGGCCGGTGGGGTGTGACAGTCCGCGGGGCGCCTGCGCGAGAACCGGGACGCGCCCGCCGCCGGACCGCGGACAGGAAGCGGGCCGCCGGCGGCCGGGAGGTGGCGGCGAGAGCCGCCCGTCGTGTCAGGCCTCGTGCGGAGGGCGCGTGCTCGCGCGCATGATGAGCTGCGGTTCCACCAGGAGGTGCTCGGGCTTCCGGGCGCGACCCTCGATGTGGTCCACCAACAGCCCGATGCTCCGGCGCCCGATGGCGGCGAAGTCCTGGCGGACCGTCGTCAGCGGCGGAGGGAAGTACTCGGCCTCCGGGATGTCGTCGAAACCGGCGACGGCCACCTGACCCGGTGTGCGGATCCCGCCCTCGCGCAGCGCCCGCAGGACGCCGAGCGCCATCTGGTCGTTGGCGACGAAGACGGCCGTGACCGGTGTCGCCCCGCGGCGGGCCAGGGCGAGTCCGGCGAGTTCCTGTCCCGCCCGGTACCCGGACAGCGGGCTCCAGTCCCCCGTCAGGACGCGCGGAGGCCGGATGCCGCTCTCCTCCAGGACGGCGCGCCATCCCGCGGTGCGGGCCTCGCTCTCCAGCCAGTCGTCGGGACCCGCCACGTGCCAGACGGTGCTGTGGCCGGCGGCGAGCAGGTGCTCCGTGACCATGCGGGCGCCGAGCTCCTGGTCGAGGGAGACACCGGGCAGGTCGAGCTGATGGCCGCCCTCGACGGTGACCACGGGGAAGGGCGCGTCCAGCTCGGCGAGCGCATGTACGTGCGAGCGTTGCGGGGTGATGGCGACGACGCCCTCCACGCCCCAGGACGCGAGGTGGTCGATGGCGTCCTTGAGCCCCTGCCCCTCTCCGCTGCGCAGACTGACGGTCGAGACGAGGTAGCCCTGCTCCCTGGCCGCCCCCTCCAGGCCGGTCAGGGTGCTGGCAGGCCCGTACAGGGCGGTGTTGACGGCGATGACGCCCAGCGTCCTCGTACGGCGCGTCACCAGGGCGCGTGCGGCGGAGTTGCGGCGGTAGCCCAGCCGCTCGATGGCCAGCGTGACCTGCTCGCGGGTGGCCGCGCGCACGTTGGGATGACCGCTCAGCACCCGGGAGACGGTCTGGTGGGAGACCCCCGCCTCTCGTGCGACATCGGCCATCGTCGGCGGGCGGACGTCTCCTGCGGGATGCGCCACGTTCGCCTCCCTTCTCCCTGCTTACGGCTGTGTGTCGATGCGAGAAAAACCTTAGCGTCTCTCGTACCACGCCATTGTGAGCGCTAACAACTGAACCGCAAAACCGTCCTCGACCGGTACTCCTCGCCGGGTCGCAGCACGGTGGACGGGTCACCGGGCCGGTTCGGGGAGTCGGGGAAGTGCTGGGTCTCCAGCGCGATGCCGGCGCCCGACCGGTAGGGGGTACCGCTCTTGCCGAGGACCGTTCCGTCGAACTGCCCCGCGGTGTAGACCTGGAGCCCGGGCTCCGTGGTCAGCACCTCCATGCGGCGGCCCGTGGACGGTGCGTGGAGGACGGCGGCCGGGTGGAGCGTGTCGTCGTTGCCGTACGGGTGCGGGCTCAGTACGAAGTTGTGGTCGTACCCGCCGCCCGCCTCGGACCGGGCCTGGGCCTCGGCGATCCTGAGCGGCCGGCGGAGGTCGAACGCGGTGCCGGTGACGGGGCGGTGGTCCCCGTAGGGGATGAGTTCCTCGTCGACCGGTGTGTAGTGGTCGGCGTGGACGGTCAGTTGATGGTCGAGGATGTCGCCGGCGCCCTCGCCTTCGAGGTTGAAGTAGGCGTGGTTGGTCAGGTTGACCGGGGTGGCCGCGTCGGTGACCGCAGCGTAGGAGAAGGAGAGTTCGCTGTCGCGGCCGATGAGACAACTGACGGTGACGTCCAGGTTTCCCGGGAACCCCTGGTCTCCGTCGGGGCTGCGGAGGTGCAGGAGCACACCGGTCCACTCCGCGGTGTGCACGCTTTCGGCTTCCCAGAGCCGGGCGTCGAAGCCGTCGGCCCCGCCGTGCAGGCAGTGGCCGTTCTCCTGTGTGGTCAGCTGGTACGTCTTCCCGTCCAGGGAGAACCGGCCCCGCGCGATGCGGTTGGCGTAGCGGCCGACGGTGGCGCCGAAGTACCGGGCGGCGGCCGTCTGAGCCGGGTCGCGGGGAGCGAGGACGACGTCGGCCGGGGTGCCGTGCCGGTCCGGCACCCACAGCCCGTGGAGGCGGGCGCCGCGGGTGTGCACCTCTGCCGTGAGTCCGCCGGGAAAGCCGAAGGTCCATCGTTGCCCGGCATCCGGGTCGGTGTGGCAGACCGGTGGGCCGCCGGTGAACGGCGGAAGGGAGGACGGGGTCATGGAAGGTCCTTGTCCGGAGTGCGACACGGCCGGGAAAGGAGGTGGAAGGCCCCGCTTTCCCGGCCGTGATCGCGGTGGTCGGTGGTGAGTGGTCCGCTCGGGACCCGGCCTGCCCGGGAGCCGGCCTGCCCGGGAGGTCTAGTGCGCCGGGCGGGAGCCGCCGAAGAGCCGTTGGAGGAGGATGAAGACGAACAGCAGGCCGCCGATGACGATGCGCGTCCACCATGAGCTGAGCGTGCCCTGGAAGCTGATGATGGTCTGGATCAGGCCGAGGACCATCACACCCAGCGCCGTTCCCAGGACGAAGCCGGAGCCTCCGGTGAGCAGCGTCCCTCCGATGACGGCGGCCGCGATGGCGTCGAGCTCCATGCCGACGGCGTGCAGGGCGTAACCGGACAGCATGTAGAAGGTCAGCAGCAGGCCGCCGAGGGCCGAGCACAGGCCGCTCACGGCGTACACCGCGATCTTGGTGCGTCCCACCGGCAGGCCCATGAGACGGGCCGAGGACTCGTTGCCGCCCAGGGCGTAGACGGTGCGGCCGAAGCGGGTGTGGTGGAGGACGACGAAGGCCAGCGCCAGCACGACCAGGGCGATGACCACGGCGGGTGAGACGAACAGGCCACCGGGCAGGAGCACCCGCGTCTGGGCGATCCGCGTGGTCGTCGGGTCCGTGATGGAGATGGACTCGGTGCTGATCATGTAGCAGAGGCCGCGGGCGAGGAACATGCCCGCGAGGGTGACGATGAACGGTTGGATCTCGAAGGCGTGGATGACCCAGCCCATGAGGGCGCCGCCGCCGGCGCCCACGAGCAGGACCACGGGCACCGCGAGGGCGAGCGGCAGGCCGTTCTCCTGGACGAGCCAGGCCGTCAGCATGGTGGACAGGGCCACCATGGAGCCGACGGACAGGTCGATCCCGCCGGTGAGGATGACGAAGGTCATGCCGATGGCGACGACGAGCAGGAAGCCGTTGTCGATGAGGACGTTGAGCAGGACCTGCGCGGAGAAGAAGCCTTCGTAGTTCAGGGAGCCGACCGAGAACATCGCGACGAGCAGGGTGGCCGTCACGATGAGCGGGAGGCGGGTGGCGTGCCGTACCGAGAACCGGTGGAGCGGCTTGGTGAGGGAACTGAGGGTGGTGCTCACGGGTGGACCTCCTGCCGGCGGGCCGCCACGTCGGCGGCGGGGGCCGGCTCCGGCGTGACCGGCCCGCGGCTGCCGCGCTTGCGGGAGAGCCGCGCGCGGAACGCGGGCGACTGGACGAGACAGACGACGATGACCACCAGGGCCTTGAACACGAGGGTGGTCTCCGGCGGTACGCCGAGGGTGTAGATCGTGGTCGAGAGGGTCTGGATGATGAGGGCGCCCAGGACCGTGCCGCCGAGGGAGAAGCGGCCGCCGGTGAGGGCGGTGCCGCCGACGACGACGGCGAGGATCGCGTCGAGTTCGATCCAGAGGCCCGCGTTGTTGCCGTCGGCGCTGGACACGTTGGAGCTGATCATCAGGCCGGCCACCGCGGCGCACAGGGCGCTGACCACGTACACGGTGACGAGGAGTCCGGTCGCCCGGATGCCGACGAGCCGGCTCGCCACCGGATTGCCGCCCACCGATTCGAGGAGCATGCCGAGCGCGGTCCGCCGGGTGACGAGGGAGGTGACGGCGACGAGGGCCGCGGCCAGCAGGACGGCGAAGGGCAGGGTGAGCCAGTAGCCGCCGCCGATCATCTTGTAGGCGGGGCTGGACACGCTGATGATCTGGCCGTCGGTGATGAGCTGGGCCACGCCGCGCCCGGCGACCATGAGGACCAGCGTGGCGACGATGGGCTGGACGCCGAGCCGGGCGACGAGGAAGCCGTTGAGCAGGCCGATCGCGGCGGCGACGCCGAGCGCGATCACCAGCGCCGTGAGGACGGTGGGCAGGCTTCCGGGGTCCTGGGCCGTGGCGATGTGCTCGCACGCGAGGGCCCCGGCGATGGCCACCGTCGAGCCGACCGAGAGGTCGATGCCCCGGGTCGCGATGACCAGCGTCATGCCGAGCGAGACGAGGATCAGCGGGGCGCCGAACTGGAGGATGTCGACGAGGCTGCCGTACAGGTGTCCGTTCTGGACGCGGACGGCGAGGAAGTCGTGGGTGAGCGCGACGTTTCCGAGCAGCAGGGCGGCGAGGACGGCGGCGGGCCAGAAGAGGGGGTGTCCGGTGAGCCGCCGGGTGCCGGGCGCCCGGGCCGGGCGCGTTCCGGCGCCGGTGTCGTCAGGTGGGGTCATGAGGTGGCTCCGGTGGCGATGGTGCCCAGGATGCGGTCGGGCGTCAGGGTCGTGTCGTTGGGGAGGGTGGCGACGAGGCGGTGGTCGCGCAGGACGCCGACCCGGTGGCTCAGCCGCAGGACTTCCTCGAGTTCGGCGGAGATGTAGAGGACCGCCGTGCCCTCCGCGGCGAGGCGGGTCACCAGGCGCTGGATCTCCGTCTTCGCGCCGATGTCGATGCCCCGGGTGGGTTCGTCCAGGATGAGCAGCTCGGGATCGGTGAGCAGCCACCGGGCGAGCAGCACCTTCTGCTGGTTGCCGCCGCTGAGGTTGCGGACCTGGGCCTCGGGGGCGGCCGGGCGGATGTCGAGGACCTCGATCCACCGGGCGGCGATCTCGTCCTGCCGGGTACGGGAGAGGGGCTTGGTCCAGCCGCGTGCGGCCTGGAGGGCGAGCACGATGTTCTCGCGGACGGTGAGTTCGCCGATGAGGCCCTCGGCCTTGCGGTTCTCCGAACAGAAGGCGATCTTGTGGGCGATGGCGGTGCGCGGGGAGCGCAGCACGGCGGGTTCGCCGTGGATCCGCAGCTCGCCCGCGTCGGCGTGGTCGGCGCCGAAGAGCAGCCTGGCCGCCTCCGTGCGTCCCGAGCCGAGGAGTCCGGCGAGGCCGATGACCTCGCCGCGGTGGATGTCGAGGTCGTACGGCTGGACGGCGCCGGCCCTGCCGAGTCCGCGCGCGCTCAGCAGGGGGACGTCCGCGGCGCCGGGGGCGGCGGCGGTGCCGGTCTGGGAGGTCTCGGCGAGCTCGTCCAGGCTGCGGAGTTCGCCGCCGACCATGCGGTGCACCAGGGTGACGGGTGTCAGCTCGTCGATCCGGTACTCGCCTTCGAGGCGGCCGTTGCGCAGGACGGTGACCCGGTCGCACAGGTCGAAGACCTGGTCGAGGAAGTGGGTGACGAAGAGGATCGCGACGCCCCGGTCCCGCAACCGGCGCACCAGGGCGAACAGTTGGGCGACCTCGTCCCGGTCGAGGCTGGAGGTGGGTTCGTCGAGGACGAGCACCTTCGCCTGGACGTCCACGGCGCGCACGATCGCGACGAGCTGCTGCACTGCGATCGAGTGCGCGCTCAGCGGCGCGCGGACGTCGAGGTCGAGTTCGAGCTCGGTGATGAGCTGCTCCGCGCGCGCGTGGAGGGCCGACCAGTGGACGAGTCCCAGGCGCCGGGGTTCACGGCCGATGAGGATGTTCTCGGCGACGGAGAGGTTGGGGCACAGGTTCACCTCCTGGTAGACCGTGCTGATCCCGGCATGCTGGGCTTCGAGGGGTTCGGCGAACCGCCGCTGTTCCCCGTCGATGGTGACGGTTCCGGCGTCGGGCGGGTGGACCCCGGTGAGCACCTTGATGAGGGTGGACTTGCCGGCGCCGTTCTCGCCCATCAGCGCGTGGACCTCGCCGGGGAAGAGGCGCAGGGCCACGCCGTCGAGGGCGAGGACGCCGGGGAAGGCCTTGCGGATGTCGCGGGCTTCCAGGACGGGCCGGCCGGTGGTGGCCGGTGTGCCGGGGGTGGGTGTGCGGGGGGTGGGTGGGGCTGCCATCCGCCCTCCTCTCCTGAGGTTCCGGGGGCGGCGCGAGGGCCGCCCCCGGTGCGTGCGGGCGAGGGGTCAGTACTGGCGGCTGGGCAGGGCGGCCTCGGCCTGGTCCTGCGTGAAGACGCCTTCCTTGGTCTCGACGCGGCGCGGGACGTCCTCGCCGGCCGCGACCTTCTTGGCGAGCTCCATCAGCTGGTCGCCGAGGAGCGGGTTGCACTCGACGACCACGTTGATCTTCTTGTCCTTCATGGCGACGAAGGCGTCCTTGATGCCGTCGATGGAGATCACCTTGATGTCGGTGCCCGGCTTCTTGCCCGCCTCCTCGATGGCCTGGATGGCGCCCAGGGCCATGTCGTCGTTGTGGGCGTACAGGACGTCGATGTCCTCGTGGGACTTGAGGAAGGCCTGCATGACCTCCTTGCCCTTGGCGCGGGTGAAGTCCCCGGTCTGGGAGGCGACGACCTTGAACTTGGGGTCGCCCTTGATGGCCTCGGCGAAGCCCGCCTTGCGGTCGTTGGCGGGGGCGGAGCCGGTGGTGCCCTGGAGCTCGACGACGTTGACCGTGTCGGAGGTTCCCGCGTACTCCTTCACGAGCCACTTGCCGGCCTCCTGCCCCTCCTTGACGAAGTCGGAGCCGAGGAAGGTCCGGTAGAGGGAGGTGTCCTGCGAGTCGATGGCGCGGTCGGTGAGGATCACGGGGATGCCCGCGTTCTTGGCCTCCTTCAGGACGGTGTCCCAACCGGACTCCACCACCGGCGAGAAGGCGATGACGTCCACCTTCTGCTGGATGAAGGTGCGGATCGCCTTGATCTGGTTCTCCTGCTTCTGCTGCGCGTCGGAGAACTTCAGCTCGACGCCGGCCTTCTCGGCCGCCTCGCGGATGGACTTGGTGTTGGCGGTGCGCCACCCGCTCTCGGCTCCCACCTGAGCGAACCCGATGACCAGCTTGCCGTGGGAGGAGCCCTTGCCGGCGCCGCCGGGGCTGCCGGTGGTCGCGGGCTCGGTGGTGCAGGCGGTCAGCATGCTGCCGGCCAGGGCGGCGGCGGCGATGACGCGGAGGGCTCTGTGGGCCATGTCGTGGTTCCTCTCGGGACGTGCGTCGTACCAGGCGGGGCCCTGAAGGCGATGGGCACCGTGAAGGGTGGCTGCGCAGGGGTGGTTGAGCCGGGCGAGGCAGGACGAAGCGTGAGCCCCGACGGCCGGCGAGCTGGCGGACGCGACATATTGTGAGCGTTAACAGAGCGGTTACTCAAGGGCTCGTACGGCCGTTACCGGTTCTTGATGCGCAGGAGGGGGCCGACGACGGGGCGCGGAGAGGCCCCCCGGAGCCCAGAGAAGCGCGCGGTTATCGAGGGAACTTGGCTCTCCGGGCCCCCTGCGACCTGGGCCGGATCACAGGGGCCCACTGCCCACAGGCCCCATACGGCAACGTGACACGGAGCGTCGACACCCCGAATTTGTGAGCGCTAACACTCATGATCAACCGCCGCCCGTTCACATGACGCGCCCGAGGCGTCAGGCGTACGACCGCAACCAGCGCAGCTTTGCCGCCTCGTGGTACGGGCCGCCGCCCTCGTGGTCGTTGAAGTCGTAGACCTCGATGGCCTTGTCGGAGCCGCCCCAGGCGTTGAACGCCGCGAAGACGGTCGACGGCGGGCAGGTCTCGTCCTCCAGCGCCGCCGAGAACAGCGCGGGTGCCCGACCGCGGGCGGCGAAGTGGACGCCGTCGAAGTACGACAGGGTGCGCAGGGCGTCCTCGGTGCGGCCGCGGTGCGTCCTGAGGTAGAGACCGATCTCGCGGTACGGGTGCCGGTCCGTCAGCCTCGTGGCGCGGGGGAAGTCGCACAGGAACGGCACGTCCGGCGCCACCGCGACCAGGTCCGGCACCAGACCGCCCACGGCGATGGTGATGCCGCCGCCCTGACTCCCGCCGAGCGCCACGGTCCGCGAGGCGTCCGTCAGCGGGTGCGAGCGGGTCGCCTCCACCGCGCGTACGGCGTCGGTGAACACCCGCCGGTAGTAGTAGTTCTCCGGGGCGTCGATGCCCCGGGTCATGAAGCCGGGATACGCCGGAGCGCCGCCCACCGGGTCGGCGGTGCCGCCCCCTCCGCCCCAGCTGCTGCCCTGCCCCCGGGTGTCCATCACGAAGTGTGCCCGGCCGCTGGACGCCCACAGCAGGCCCTCGTGGGGAAGACCGCGCCCGCCGCCGTAACCCATGAACTCCACGACCAGCGGCACCGGTTCCTCGGCCTCGGCCGGCAGCCGCAGCCAGCCCTTCACCGGGTGACCGCCGAACCCGGCGAACGTCACGTCGTACACCCGGACCGTCGACAGTCCTGCGTCGACCGGCTCGAAGCGGGCGTCCAGGTCGAACTCGCGTGCCTCCTGAAGCGTCTTGGCCCAGAAGGCGTCGAAGTCCTCGGGCGCGACCGAGTCGCTGTGATACTCGCGGAGTTCGTCGAGGGGGAGGTCGAAAAGGGCCATGCGGAGCCGCCTTCGGTAGGTGGGATGACCGACCACACCGTACGTGGGAGCGCGCCCAGCCCACCAGGGCGTCGCGGCCCGGGCATGCGGCCGGCGTCGGGCATACGGCCGGCGTCGGGCATGCGGCCGGCTTCGGGCATACGGCCGGCGTCGGGCATACGGCCGGCGTCGGGTTCTGCCGATTCCTGCCTGTGGTTCTGCCTGGAGACGGAGACGGCCCGCTGCTTGGCTGTTCCGTGCGGGCGGGAACCCCGGCAGCCGGCTACCGCGCAGGTGCTCGGCGTCCTTTTCCCGACCGCGGCTGTCCCGGAGTCAATCCCCCTGAGCGGAGAGAAATTGAGCGTGGTGTTGACGACCGCCTCCGTGCCGGACCAGGACAAGGTCGCGTACTGGAACGATGCGGTGAGCAGGACGCTGGTGCCGATGGAGGTCACCCCTCGGGGTGACGGGCCGTTCGACGGCCGGATCGCCACGTCCCGTCTCGGGTATCTCCAGGTCTCCACCGTGGAGGCCGACGCGAAGCGGGTCAGCCGCACGCCGAGACTGATCGCCAGGTCGTCCGAGGCGCTGGTGGCGGTCGGTGTCCAGATATCCGGAACGGCCACCTTCGTCCAGGACGGCCGGCGGGCCGAGGTGGGTGAGGGTGACCTGGTGGTGTACGACACGAACCGGCCGTACTCCTTCGACTATCCGCAGCGGTTCACCACGCACGTCTTCCAGCTTCCGCGCCGCACACTGGGCGTGCCGGACAGCGACATCCGACAGGTCACGGGCAACGCGATCGGCACCGGGGACGGTTTCGGCGCGATGCTGCTCCCGTTCCTCGCCACCCTGGCCTCCTCGCCTGCCGACGGCTACCCGCCGACCGTCGCGGACCGCCTGGCCGGCAACGTCGTCGAGTTGTTCGCCACCCTGATCGCCGACCGGGCCCATTCGGGCGGCACGGACACGGGCGCACCGAGCCATCTGGTGCTGCGCGTCCGTGACCACATCAACCGGAACCTGGGCGACCCGGACCTGTCACCGGAGCGCATCGCCCAGGCGCAACGGATCTCCGTCCGGTACCTGCACCGGCTGTTCGAAGGCGAGGAGACCACGGTCGGCCAGTTCATCCGGCAACGGCGCCTGGAGGAGTGCGGCCGCGAACTGGCCCGCCGCGGCAGGACCGCCCCCACGGTGTCCGCCGTGGCCCAGAGGTGGGGCTTCGCCAGCCCGGCGTACTTCAGTCGGTCCTTCCGCGCCGCCTACGGCGTATCGCCGCGTGAATGGCGCAACCTGCGTGCCGCCCAGGAAGACCTCGGGGGAGCCCCTGCGGTCACCCCGGCGCCCGGGATCGTTCCCGGGGACGCCCCCGGCGTCCCCGGGGACGACCGGCACGGGGCCGGCCTCCCGCCGTCCGGCGGATGAGGTCCTGCTCCGGCCGCCCCGTGCCTGCGGCGGCGGGGCCCGGACCGGCAGTCGCCGCACGGCGTTCCGCCGCCCGAGCAGGGACCCGCGCGCCGAACCGCCCTTTCGCTCAAGCCTCTCTCCGCAGGAGATCCGGTGTGACCGACTTCGTCTCTTCGTCCCCTCGACCAGTCCTGGACCATCCCACCCGGGCATTCGTGTCCCAGCACACCTGCTCGTCGTCGGCGCACCACCGGGACCTGGAACAGACCCGTCTGGACCTCGCGCGTCTCCAGGGCGCGGCCGCCGTCGACCCCCGCGACGAGGAAGCCGTCGCCACGGAGTGGTTCGCCCTGCCGGGCGGGCCGACCGGTCACGTGCGGGTGCAGGTGGTCAGGCCGGCCGACAGCGTGGGCGAGATCCCCGTGGTGCTGTTCCTGCACGGTCTCGGCTGGGCTCTGGGCGACGCCGACACCCATGGACGTCTGGTGCGCGCGTTCGCCCTCGGCACGGACGCGGCCGTGGTCTTCGTCGAGTACGAGCGCTCCCCCGAGGCGCGGTATCCGGTCGCCGTCGAGCAGTGCTACGCCGTCGCGAAGTGGGTCTGCGAGCGGGGCGGCGAAATCGGCCTGGACGGGAGCCGGATGGCTGCCGTGGGCGACTCGACGGGCGGCAACCTGGTGGCGGCACTGACCCTGCTCGCCAAGGAACGCGGAGGGGTGCGGCTGCTCCACCAGGTGCTGATCTGCCCGGTCACCGACGCCGGCTGCGACACCCCCTCGTACCGGGAGTTCGCCACCGGCTACTTCCTCAGCGGTGAGACCATGCGCTGGTTCTGGGACCAGTACCTGCCCGACGTACGGCAGCGGGATCAGGTCACCGCGTCGCCGCTTCGGGCAACCCTGGAACAGCTGGCCGGTCTTCCTCCGGCACTTGTGGTCACCGGCGAGGCCGACGTGGTGCGCGACGAGGGTGAGGCATACGCGACGAAGCTCCGGGCGGCCGGCGTACCGGTGGTGTCCGTGCGCTACCACGGGACGATCCACGGCTTCATGGTGCTGGATCCGCTCCGCGACACGGAAGCCGCCCGCGCCGCCCTCGTCCAGGCTCTCGACACCGTGCACGTCGCCCTGCACCGGCACCGGGGCTGAGCCCTCCGCGGCCGGCGCTCCTCACTCGGCGAGCGTGTCCAGGAGGTTCTGCGCGGTCTTCAGGTCCCTGTCGTCGGCCGCGTCACCGAGGGCGAGGACCTGGCGCAGGCAGTAGCGGGCCTCCTCGGTCTCTCCCAGTTCGATCAGGGCCTCTCCCAGATGCCGCAGTTGTTCGGCCTCCCTGTGGACGATCCCGATGCGACTCGACTGGACCTGGGCGTCGCGGAAGTGGTCGGCGGCCTCCCGCCACCGCCCCAGATCGGCGTAGACAAGACCGAGGCCCTGGGTCGTGTGGGTACGGAAGATGTCGGCGACGTGCCCGCTGACCGGAGAGTCGGGCGCATCCAGGAAGGCGATGACGCGCTGGTACTGCGTCAGGGCGTCCTCGGCACGGCCGAGCATGCGCAGGGAGGTTCCGTAGAGGCGTGCGGCCTGGGGCCAGACCGCGTAGTAGCCGGCTTCTTCCGACAGGTTGACGGCGGCGAGAGCTCTCTCCGCGACCATCTGGGCGTCGCCGAGTTCCCAGTACGCGCCGGCCGCGAGTACCAGTGCCGAGGCTTGCTGGTGAACGTCCTGTGCGCGGCGGGCGTGTTCCAGCCCTTCGTCGGCGCGTTCGACGGCCTCGCGGTGGCGTTGCTCGCAGATGCACAGGGCCCAGGAGAGGCAGTTGAGGTGGAAGGCCCGCAGGTACGGGTCGTCAAGCGCGGCAGCGGCCTCGGCGGCCAGGCTGAAGACCTCGGCCCAGTGTCCCCAGTGAACCCACAGGTCGCAGAACCAGTCCATGGCATGGGCGGTCTCGGCGACCCGGGTGTGCTCCCCCTTGCCGGCGGCACTGCGCAGCGCGGCGAGCCAGGAAGGGGCTTCGTTCTGAAGCCAGGTGCGGGCCTGCTCGGCGCTCTCCAGCGGGACCGGGCCCCGCCAGGAGGGCGGCGGCGCACCGTACTCGGGCTTGTACCAGCGGCCGGCGACCACCGCCGTCTCCAGCAGCCAGCCGCGCAGCCGGTCGTCGGCCGCTTCCCGCTCGCCGGGCTCCTCCTCGCTGGACAGCCGGGCGCGGGCGAACAGCCGCAGCAGGTCGTGCAGTTGGTAGCGGCCGGTGAAGGTGGCCTGCAACAGTCCGGCCTCGACGAGTTCCTCCATCACGTCCTCGGCCTTGAAGACGCTCGTGGCGGTCAGAACGGCGCCGTAGGCCGCGGTCATGTCCGGCCCCGGAACCAGACTCAGCAGCCGCAGCATGCGCGCCGCCTGGCCGGTCAGCTGACGGTACGACAGCTCGATCGCCGCCTCCACCCGCACGTCGCCGGCGGCGAGCGCGCCCAGGCGGCGTTCTTCGTCGGCCAGGCGCCGGACCAGGTGGTCGACGGTCCATCCGGAACGGACCGTCAGCCAGTTTCCCGCCACCCTCAGGGCCAGCGGCAGTCGCCCGCACAGCTCCGCGACCTGCGCCACGGCCTCGGCTTCCGCGTCCGCCCGCTCCTCGCCCAGAATCCGGCGCAGCAGATCGACCGCCTCGTCCTGTGCCATCTCCGACAGCGCAAGGCGGTCGACGTCCTCGAGGCCGGTCAGCGGCCGCCGACTGGTGACCAGCACCAGACTCCGCCCGCCCGCCGGCAGCAGCGCACGGACCTGCCCCTCGTCGCGGGCGTTGTCCAACACCACCAGGCACAGCCGGTCGCTCAACAGCGCCCGCAGCAGCCCCGCGCGGCCCTGCTGGTCCTCCTGCGCCAGCCGGCGGTCCGACACGCCGAGGGCCTTCAGCAGCTTCACCAGCGCCTCGCCCGTGTCCACGGGGCCGTCGACCCCGTGCAGGTCCACCACGAAACAGCCGTCGGGGAACCTCTCCGCCAGATCCGCCGCCGCCTTCAGTGCCAGCGTCGTCTTCCCGCACCCCGGAGGACCCGAGACGACCCACACCGACACCTCTCCGCCGGCCAGGGTCCGTTCCGCGGCCTCTCGCAGGAGGGCCAGCTCGGGCTCGCGCCCGGTGAAGTCCCCCACCGACCGCGGCGGCACGACCGTTCCCGCCACCGCGACCGCGCGCGTCGGACGCGCGGCCCGCGCCGTGCTCAGCAGCGCCTCCCGCTCGTCGTCCGTGAGTCCGAGCCCCTCCGCCAGCGCGACCACCGTGCGCCGCTGCGGAACCAGACTGCGCCCCCGCTCCATGTCGCCGATGGCGCGGACACTCACGCCCGACGCCTCGGCCAGCTCCTCCATCGTCAGGCAGCCGCGCCGCCGCAGGCCGCGCAGAACGGCACCGAAGGACTTCTTCCCGTACACCACTCCTCTTTCCTCCCCGTCCGGGGGGAAACCATCCGCCTGTCGTCCAGGAGGCCGGTCGGTCAGCTCGGCGGTCGTACCGCGGCCTGATCAGGTCGGCGACCCTCGGTGGCCCGGAGCGGGCGACGGCGCGCGAGGCGTGCGGAGTTCGGGGCTGCCAGGGCGGGCTCGCCGGAGCCTTGCGGTCATGCGCTGTTCCTCTCTCGATCGCGCGGCGGATTCCTCCGTTCCGCGACTCTTGATCATTTTGAGGAAGTGACGACGTCGGCACATCGCATGAATCGTCCATCGCCACGACACCCGCGTGGGATACGAAGCGACTACTCTCCGCTGTCACGATGCTTCACCAGCCGGGTCAGCTCGGCGCGCGAGGTGACGTCCAGCTTGGTGAAGGCCCTGCGCAGGTGTGAACTCACCGTGTGCGGGGAGAGGGAGAGCTGCTCGGCCACCTGTTGGTTGGTCAGCCCTCGGGCCACGAACCGCGCCACCCGTATCTCCGCGGCCGTCAGCTCGGGCCATGCACCGTCGAGGCCGGCCGGCGAGGGCCGCTTGCGGACACCGGCGGCCCGCAGGCGCCGGCGCACCCGTGCGACGTCCCGCTCGGCGCCCGATCGTGCGTACAGCGCGAGGGCCGTCTCGAAGTACGGCACCGCCTCGGACGTGCGGGTGGCCGCCAGCTTGCGTCCGGCGTCCTCCAGTGCCGACGCCCGGGCCAGCACCCTGGGGCAGTCCTCGTACAGCCGGACGGCGCGTCCGAGCGGGGCGAGGTCGTTGTCGAGGAGCCCCCGGGCGTGCGCGGCGGTGGCGGCGAGGAACGGGAGCCCGGGGTTGAGCGCGGCTCGCTGCTCCGCCAGGGCGACCGCCTGCGCGGCCCGTTCGTGCCTGCCCGCGCGCAGCGCCATACGCACGAGCACCGGGGCGTCGGCGGGGTCGATCAAGCCGGCGTAGGCGGGCCGGTCCACGGCGGGCGACGTCATCACCGCGTCGAGTTCTGCCATGGCGCGGTCGGGCCTGCCTTCGAAGTCGGCCATCAGGGCCAGCATCCAGGTGCCGAAGTGCCGGACGACGGGTGCGCCGTCGCTCCGCATGCGCCTCGCCTCCGCCGCGTACGCTTCTGCGGTCCGCCGGTCGTCGGTGTGGAGGGCGACGCGCAGCATCACGTACCGGAGCGTGACGTCGGCGAGGTTGCCCGGGCCGGGATCGTCGGCCGCCGGGGACGCCGCTTCGGCGTCGGCCCGGGCGTCCGACAGCCGTCCGGTTTCCAGAAGGATGCGGGTGCGGGTCATGAGCCACATGCGGGTGGCGGCCGTCCGGCCCTGCTCCCTGGTGATCCGGATGCCCTCCTCCGCGACGGCGAGCGCCTCCGCGGTGCGTCCGGTGGTGTTCGACAGGAGGGCGTGCCACAGCGCCTCCGGCACCCACAGCGAGGTGCTGACGCCCAGCGCGTCGGCCAGCGCGGCGGACCGCTCGGCCTGCCGGAACGCCTCGGTCAGGTCCATGCGGTGGAAAGCGACGGCCGAGCGGACCGTCGTCAGCGTGGCCTCGGCGGTGCGGTCCCCCGCTGCCGCCGCGGTCTCCCACGCCTCCGCGGCGACCTGCTCGGCCGCCGCGTGCTCGCCCGACATCGAAAGGCCGACGGCGAGCACGGCGAGCAGTCGCCCCCTCGCGGTCGCGGATGTCCCGGGCAGTTCCGCCCCGGCGCGCGCCTGCCGGACCGCCTCGGAGAAGTCGAACGGTACGGCGAGGCGTGCCATGGCCAGGCGTACGAGCGCTTCGTCCTCGGATCCGAGACCGCCGGCCGCCAGGACGGAGGATCCCAGCTCACGCGCCTGGGCGGCCCGGCCCGTCTGCCAGAGCAGCGGGATCGTCTCGGCGATGACCCGCGGCCTCTCCGGAGCGTCCGCCGTGGTGAGTTCCAGGGCCTTGAGGCTGAGCTCCGCGGCACGTCCGGGAGCGGTGGCCGCGAGTTCCGCCGCTTCGGTACGCAGCCGGTCGGCCTCCGCAGCGTCTCCGGGCCCCGCTGTTCCCGCCGACGGCGCGGGACCGTCGAGGGGGCAGACCGCGCCTCCCGACAGCAGCCCGGCGGTCTGCCCGCGAAGGGCCTGACGCGGGGACAGGGGCAGGCCGGCTTCCACCGCCTCGCGGACCAGCTCCTGGCGGAAGGCGAGGCGATCGCCGCTCTCGGCGAGCAGATCGGCGTCGAGGGATTCCTGCACCGCCGTGACGAGCGCCGCGGAGGACCTGCCGAGCAGTTCGGCGAGTTGTACGACGGTGACCGGGCCGTCCATGGCAGCCGCCGTCCGCACCAGCTCCCGGGCCCCGTCCGACAGCTGGTCGAGGCGGCGCACGACGGAGGGAAGCACCCGTGGGGCCGGGGGTCCGCCGGACAGCCTGGCCATGCCGTTCGCGATCGTCACCGCCGCGTCCTCCCGCAGCGAGCCGATCAGCTCGACCAGCAGCTGTGGCACCCCCTCGGCGCAGCGGGCGACGCGGAGGACGTCCGGGTCGGGAGGGGCGCCCAGGATGTCCTCGGTGATCTGTGCGGCCGCCCGGTCCCCCAGGGCGCCGAGGGCCAGCTCGTGTGCGCCTGCCCGCCGGATCCTGTCCAGGGTGGTTCGCACGCCCGACGGCACGCTGCCGCCGCGCACGGCGACCAGCCACAGGACGGCGTGCGAGGAGAGTCCGGCCGCGAGGGTGTGGAAGGTGAGGAGGGTCAGGTCGTCGCACCTCTGGAGGTCGTCGAGGAGGACGAGCAGGGGGCCCTTGCGAAGGGTCTCCCGCAGGCGGTCCGCCAGCTCCTGGAGCAGCCAGAACCGCTGGCCGGGTGTCGTGGCGAGGTCCCGGACCCGGACGGCGCCCGACAGCGGCCCGTCGCGGCCGAGCATGCCGTCGAGGAACGGGCCGAGCGGCACGCACTGTTCGTCGGCGTCCGCCGCCCCCTGGAAGACCCGCGTCCCGCGCCGCCGCGCGGCTGCCGCGGCCTCCGCGAGGATCCTGGTCCTGCCGATTCCGGCGGGGCCCTCCACGCGGACGATCCCGCCTTCGCCCCGGTCGAGCGCGTCGAGCCGCGCCTCGATGAACGCCAGTTCCGAGTCCCTGCCGCGGAGGGGTGCCCGTATGCCGTCGGGCTCCTCGGGCACGGTCCTCGTCGTCACTCGGTTCACGCTCATACGGCGGAACAGTATGAACCATGTGAACCACCCCGCCCTCGCCCGGGGCGGGGGCCCGTCTCAGTCGAAGCGCAGGTCGGCGAGTTGCCGTTCGAGAACGCTGACGTCGTCCTCGGGCTCCTCCTCGACCGGGCGTGCCGCCATGAGCGCGGCGAGCTCGGTGCCCGCCCTGCGGACGCGGCCGGGAAGGCCGTCGGTGTACTCGTCTCCCCCCGAGCCCCAGTCCTCGGAGGCCGCGAACACGGCGGTGGGGACGACGACGGCGCGGAGATAGGCGAAGAGCGGGCGCACGGCGTGCTCCAGCACCAGGGAGTGGCGGGCGGTACCGCCCGTCGCCCCGATCAGGACCGGCTTCCCGGAGAGGGCGTCCGGATCGATCACATCGAAGAAGGACTTGAAGAGACCGCTGTAGGAGGCCGCGAACACGGGAGTCACGACGATCAGGCCGTCGGCCGCCGTCACCGCGTCGATCGCGGCGCTCAGTCGCGGCGGCGGAAAGCCGGTCACGAGGTGGTTGGCGATGGCGCCGGCCAGTTCTCGCAGCTCCACGACCTCGGCCGGAGCCTCCTGCCCCCGGGCGGCGAGTTCGTCGCGGGCCGATTCGGCCAGCCGGTCTGCGAGCAGGCGGGTGGAGGAGGGGGTGCTCAGCCCCGCGGAGACGACGGTCAGCCTCATGCGGCGGACACCTCCCGGACGGCGCGGAGGGACGCGTGCGTGGGGGCCTCCGGCACGTCGGCCGGACGCCCCTCGGCGAATTCCCTGCGCAGTACGGGCACGACCTCTTCGCCGAGGATGTCGAGCTGTTCAAGCACGGTCTTCAGGGGCAGGCCCGCGTGGTCCATCAGGAACAGCTGGCGCTGGTAGTCGCCGACGGTCTCCCGGAACGACAGGGTCCGCTCGATGACCTGCTGGGGAGAGCCCACCGTCAGCGGGGTCTGCTCGGTGAAGTCCTCGAGCGACGGGCCGTGGCCGTACACCGGCGCGTTGTCGAAGTAGGGACGGAACTCCTTCACGGCGTCCTGGGAGTTCTTCCGCATGAAGACCTGTCCGCCCAGGCCGACGACGGCGTCCTCCGGCCGGCCGTGACCGTGGTGCGCGTACCGGCGCCGGTAGAGCTGCACCATGCGCCTGGTGTGGTCGGCCGGCCAGAAGATGTTGTTGTGGAAGAAGCCGTCGCCGTAGAAGGCGGCCTGCTCCGCGATCTCGGGGGACCTGATGGAGCCGTGCCAGACGAAGGGCGGGACGCCGTCCAGGGGCCGGGGGGTCGAGGTGAAGGCCTGGAGCGGGGTACGGAACGTACCCTCCCAGTCCACGACGTCCTCGCGCCACAGCCGGCGCAGCAGTGCGTAGTTCTCCTTGGCGAGGTTGATGCCCTGGCGGATGTCCTGTCCGAACCACGGGTACACCGGACCGGTGTTTCCGCGGCCGAGCATGAGGTCGACCCGGCCGTCGGCCAGGTGCTGGAGCATCGCGTAGTCCTCGGCGATCTTCACCGGGTCGTTCGTGGTGATCAGCGTCGTGGCCGTGGACAGGATCAGCTTCTCGGTGCGGGCGGCGATGTAGCCGAGCATGGTCGTCGGCGACGACGGCACGAACGGCGGGTTGTGGTGCTCGCCGGTCGCGAAGACGTCGAGACCGACCTCCTCGGCCTTGAGCGCGATGGCGACCATCGCCTTGATGCGCTCGTGTTCGGTCGGAGTGCGACCGGTCGTGGGGTCGGGGGTCACGTCCCCGACGGTGAAGATGCCGAACTGCATGGGGTGTCTGCTCTCCTGAGCTCGTCCGGCTCCCGCGCCGGGGAACCGGGGGGGCGGGTGACGCCGGGGGCTCCGGCGTCACCCGGCGGGTCAACGGCGGGGCGTCACTTCGCCAGGAAGGCGAGGAGGGCGGTGTTGACCTCTTCGGCGTGGGTCCACAGCAGACCGTGCGGGGCACCCTCGATCTCGACGTAGTCGGCCGCCGGAAGGGCCTTGTGGAAGGGGCGCGCGGTGCCCTCGGCCGGCAGGATCCGGTCGGCGGTGCCGTGCAGGATCAGGGCCGGCACGTCGACGGCGGGGATGTCGGCGCGGAAGTCGGTGTACCAGGTCGCCGGCGCCGCGGACGCGGCGAAGGAGCCGCCGCGGGCCGCGGTGTTCCAGCTGTTGCGGACGGCCTCCTCGCTGATGCGGGTGCCCAGGTTCTCGTCGAGGTTGTAGAAGTCGTTGAAGAAGGCCGTGTAGTAGGCGTACCGGTCGGCCTTGACGGCGGCGACGACGCCGTCGAAGAACTCCTTCGGGGCGACGCCGTCCGGGTTGTCGTCGCTCTTGAGCAGGCAGGGCTCGAGCGAGGCCAGGAAGGCGACCTTGGCGACGCGCCCGGAGCCGTACGTGGAGACGTAGCGGGCGACCTCGCCGGTGCCCATGGAGAAGCCGACGAGGACGGCGTCGTTCAGGTCGAGGGTCTCCATCACGGTGTTCAGGTCGGCCGCGAAGGTGTCGTAGTCGTAGCCGTCGGTCGGCTGCGAGGACTGCCCGAAGCCGCGGCGGTCGTACGTGATCACGCGGTAGCCGGCGTCGAGCAGAGCGGCGGTCTGGCGCTCCCAGGAGTGGCCGTCGAGCGGGAAGCCGTGGATGAGGACGACGGGCTGCCCGGCGCCCTGGTCCTCGAAGTACAGCTCGACGGGGTTGGTGTTCTCCTGGCCCACGGTGATGTACGGCATGGGGGTTCCCTCGTTTCGGTGGACTGGTCCGCGCGTCGGAGCGGCGCGGTGTGCCCGTCACGCTAGGACCGGTTCCGCGCCCCCGGTTGCCGTACCGCGCACCGCACCTTGCACGAGGGCGCAGAGTCCGCTCAGTCTCGGGTGGGCGTTCCGGCGTCGTCCTGCGCGAGGACGATCCGGGCCAGGTGGACCCGCGAGCGCACCGCGAGCTTGCGGAAGACCGACGCCAGATGGGTGTTGACCGTGTGCGGGGAGACGACGAGGGCCTCCGCGGCCGACCGGTTGGTGTGACCCGCGGCGATCAGCCGGGCCACCTTGCGTTCCGAGGCGGTGAGCGCGTCCCAGCCCTGGTCGACGCGTGGCCGGAGGCTTCCGGTGCGCCGGCCGGGGCGGCTCGTGGCCCGTGCCAGTTCGGCCCGGACGCGGTCGGCCTCGGCGTCGGCCCCGGCCTGGGCGTAGATGTCGTGCGCCCTGGTCAGGGCGGTTGTCGCGGCGGCGGCGTCGCCCGAGGTGAGCAGCGCGCGCCCGAGGTCGGCGGACGCGGCGGCGAGGGGCAGCGGCCTGGGACCCGTGAGGAGGATGCGGACGGCCCGCTCCAGGAGTTCGCGGTCGGCGTTCACGAGGGCGGACGCGTGGACGGCCATCCCCTGGGCGGTCGGCACGGAGGGGTTGCGGGTGGCGTGTTCGGCGGCCTGGGCGGCGAGGTCCTCGGCGAGGTGCCGGTCCCCGCCGCGCAGGGCGATCCGCACGGCCTGGACGACATGGGGACGCAGGAGCCGCCACCGGAGGAAGGGGTGGTCGCGCTGCACGGACCGGACGAGTTCGGCCGCCGCCGCGTGGTCGCCGTCGGCGTCGGCGACCACGGCCTCGAAGTACCGGTGGGTGGCGTGGTTGCCCCTGTTGGGCCGGTCGGCCACGGTCGCCCGCACGACGTCCAGGTGTTCCCCGGCGGCGGCGCGGTCGCCGCGCAGCACCGCGAGGAGGCCCCGGTTGACGCGGATGTTGACCAGGTTGCCGGGCACGTGGAGGTCCGCTTCCAGACGCTCCGCCGTCACGAGGTCGGCGTCCGCGTCGTCGAGCCGGCCGAGGCCCATGTTCAGGGTTCCCTGAGCCCAGATCAGCATGGCGGGGCGCAGGGGAGCGTCCCCCGCGGTCCGGAGCAGCCGCCGAACCGTGTCGAAGTCGTCCCCGTGGATCAGGGCGACGGCCTCCTCGGGGAGGAAGGCCGCGTCGAACACGCTCAGCGCCGTGTGGTGCGCGAGGGCGGCGGCGCAGTCGCCCGCGTTGAGGGCGATCTCGCCGAGGCCCCACAGGGCGAGCACGCGGGCCTCCCGGTCACCGGCCCGCTCCGCCTCGGCGAGCGCCCGCTCGCCGGTCGCGTGGGCGGCCGCGAGGTCGCGGCCGCGGGACTGTGCCAGGGCCTGCCGGGCGGTCAGCCGGGCCCGGATCACCGGGTCGGTGACGACGGCCAGTGCCGCCGTCGTGCGGCGGGTCAGCTCGTGGACGTCGTCGAGGTGCCACAGCGTGTCGCCGAGTACGGACTGCAGACGGGCGAAGACGTCGAGCGACGGCTGCCGGGAGAGCAGCGCGTCGCCGGTGTCCCGTGCCTGGGTGTACCGGCCCGCGCGGGTCAGCGCGACGACGGCCCGTTCTCCGACCTCGTAGGCCAGGGGCGCACGGGGCGGCACGAGTTCCAGGGCGCGTACGGCCAGGTCGGCGGCGAGGTCGGGCAGGACGGCGCCCATGTCCGCGGCGGCCGTGTCGAGCAGTCCGATCGCCTCCGTGTCGCCCGGTTCGGCGCTCTTCAGCAGGTGCGGGACCGCGTCGACGGAGCTCCGGCCCGCCGCGACGAGCCGGCTCGCGGCCTCCCGGTGCAGCGCCCGGCGTACGGAGGGGGCGAGGTCGGCGTACACCGCCTGGCGGAGCAGGTCGTGGCGGAACAGGAGGCGTTCGCCGTCGTCGTGGAGGAGGGCGGCGGCGATCGCCTCGTCGACTTCGGCGCTGAGCCCGGAGGCGGGCCGGCCGCACAGGGCGGCGGCGTCCGCGAGCGAGAACGCGCGGCCGAGGACCGAGCCGATCCGCAGGAAGTGCAGGGTGTCCGGCCGGAGGTCGGCCAGTCGGCCGCGTACGCCGAGGACCAGCCGCTCGGGCGGTTCCGGCCCGTCCTCGCCCGAGGCCGCGATGCCCGCGAGCATCTCGGCCGCGAGGAAGGGGTTGCCGCCGGCTCCGTCGAGGAGCTCCTCGACCCGCGCCGGCACGTCGCCGCCGAGGACGTCGCGGGCCAGCTCGGCCAGGGCCGTCTCGGACAGCGGCCGCAGCGGGAGGGTCGTCGTCCGCGGCCCGTGCCCGTACAGCTCCGGGTCCTCCCGGCCCGTGAGCAGCCAGAGGACCGGGGAGCTGAGCAGCCGGGCCGGCATGACGCTCAGGGCGAACCGGCTCAGCGGGTCGGCCCATTGGAGGTCGTCGACCGCGATCAGTACGGGGGTGCCCGCCGAGCGTTCCTCGATGAGCTGGGCCAGCCGTTCGACGAGCCAGATGCGCTGGTCGTGGTGGCCGGCGAGGTCCGCGAAGTCCGTGCCGGACAGCAGCGGCGGGTCCCCGTGCAGGAGGCCGGAGGCCAGTGAGGCGAGGGGTGCCAGTTCGTGCAGTTCCTCGGCTCGTCCGTGGCTGACCAGGAATCCGTGGGCCCGCGCCAGCGAGACGGCCTCCTGGAGGAGCACGGTCTTCCCGATCCCCGGCTCGCCAAGGAGCAGCGCGATCGCTCCTCCCTCGCCGTCGCGCACCGCCTCGACCAGGGCGCGCAGCCGCTCCAGCTCGGCTTCGCGGCCCCGCAGCCCGGGCCTGCTCAGCCCCGTCGCCACGCCCTGTCCCCCGGCCCGGTCGGGTCTCATCCCTTCACGGATCCTGCGAGCAGTCCCCGTGCCAAGTGCCGCCGGAGGGAGAAGAAGACGAGCAGCGGGACGGACGCCACCACGAAGGCTCCCGCGGTGAGCCGCTGCCACTCGTTGCCGTACGTCCCGGCCATGCCCGCCAGCCTGACCGTCATCGGCGCGGTCTCGGCCGTTCCGCCCGACAGGGTCAGTGCCACGAGGAGGTCGTTCCACACCCAGATGAACTGGATGACGGCGAAGCTGACCAGGGCCGGGCGGGCCAGCGGCAGCACGATCCGGAGCAGCAGCGTCCCGTGCGACGCGCCGTCGACGCGGGCGGCCTCGATCAGGTCCCGGGGCAGCGCGGCCAGGAAGTTGTGCAGGAGGAACACCGCGAACGGCAGCGCGAAGACGGTGTGGGCGAACCAGACCTGGCCGAACCGCGCGGGACCGGTGGCGTGCCACGCGGGCAGGAACAGCCAGCCCTGCGAGAAGAGCTTCAGGAGCGGGACCAGCACCATCTGGAGCGGCACGATCTGGAGCGCGAAGACGCCGACGACGAGCGCGTCGCGTCCCCTGAAGTCGATCCAGGCCAGGGCGTACGCCGCGAAGAAGGCCAGGACGAGCGGGAACAGCACCGAGGGAAGGGCGATGACGACGGAGTTGACGAAGTACTCCGCGAGCCGCCCCGGCCCGTTCGCGCCGCCGGACAGCACCTCGCCGTAGTTGTCGAGCGTGAGGTGCGGCGTACCGAACACGGTCCACCAGCCCGTCGTCTTGATCTCCTCCTCCGGGCGGAACGAGGAGAGCAGCAGACCGATGGTCGGTGTCGTCCACAGGACCGCGATCACCACGGCGACCGCCGTGCAGGCGCGGGAGCCCAGACGCTCGCGGACGCCGTTCACCTCGCCCTCCGCTGCACCCTGACCTGGTGGGCGACGAAGGGGGTGACGAGGACGAAGAGGAGCACGGCGAGCGCCGCGCCGCGGCCGGTCTCGCCGTAGCGGAAGGCCTGGTCGTACATCTCGTGGGCGACGACGCCCGTGTCGAACTGTCCGCCGGTCATGGTCCGGACGATGTCGAAGGCCTTGAAGGTGCCGATCGCCTGGGCGAGGACCACGACGAGCAGCGTGGGCCGGATCGACGGCAGGGTGATCCGCCGGAAGATCTGCCGGGGGGACGCGCCGTCGAGCAGGGCCGCCTCGGTCAGCTCACCGGGAACGGCCCTGATCGCGCCGGCCAGCAGGACGGCCGCGAAGCCCGCCTGTGTCCACACCATCGCCACGATGAGGAACAGGACGTTCCAAGGGGAGTCCACGAGCCATTGCCGCGGCTCGCCGCCGAACACGACGACGAGCTGGTTCAGCAGCCCGATCTGCCCGGCCTCCGGGGGCCGGTAGGCGTAGACGAACTTCCAGACGACACCCGCGCCGACGAACGAGATCGCCATCGGCGTCAGGAGGAGGGACAGCGCGAACGCTCTGAACCGCGACCGTACGACGGCCGCGGCGTAGAGCAGACCGACCGCGGTCGCCGTCAGCGGCACGAGCACCACCCACGCCAGGGTGTTGCGCAGCGCCACCAGCGCCCGGGGGTCGGTGACCATCCAGACGTAGTTGTCGAAGCCGGCCCAGGCGTCTCCCTCGCTGTCGGTGAACGACAGTGCCAGGGTGCGCAGACCGGGCAGGACGAGACCGACCGTGAGCAGCAGCAGCGCGGGGGCCAGCAGGAGGAGGGCAGCGGCCCTTCTCCGTACCGGCCCCCGGAGCAGTGCGAGCAGGATCAGGGAGACCACCGCCGCGAAGGCGGCGAGGCCCTGGAGCAGGTACAGCAGCTTGGGCTGCTGGGCGACGGCGTCGAACGACATCAGTGGCTCGGCCAGGACCGTTCGACGGAGTCGGCGACCTGCCGGGTGCCGGCGCCGCCGATCCAGTCGACGGCTCCCTTCCAGAACGTCCCGGCGCCGACCGAGGCCGGCATCAGGTCCGAACCGTCGAACCTGAACTGTGTCCGGGGGTCCTGGAGCAGCTGGATCGAGAGGCTGTCGACCGGGGTCGCGGCGTTCGCCGGATCCACGCCCCTGTTCGCCGAGACGAACGGGCCCTTCTTCATGCGCGCGTTCGCGAAGTCCGCGGAGGCCAGATACTCCTGGAACGCCCGCACTTCGGGACGGTCGGCGAACGCCGCGGTGAAGACTCCACCGCCCAGTACGGGGCGGCTGCCCGGATCGGCTCCCGGCAGGAGGAAGACGTAGACGTCCTTGTCCGGTCCGATCTCGGTGCCCTTCGGCCACATGTCGGCGTAGAACGAGGCCTGGCGGTGCATCGCGCAGTCGCCGGAGAGGATCGGTGTGCCGGCCTCCTGGAAGGAGATCGACGCCATGGACCGGGCCGAACCGAAACCGCCGTTGGCGTACCGGTCGTTCTTGAGGATGGACCCCACGGTGTCCATGGCCTTGATCACCCGCGGGTCGTTGAACGGGATCTCGTGGGCGACCCACTGGTCGTACACGTCCGTGCCCTGCTGGCGCAGCAGGACGTCCTCGATCCAGTCGGTGACGGGCCAGCCGGTAGCCTGGGCGGACTCGATGCCCGCGCACCACGGCTTGACGCCCGACGCCGCGACCTTCTCCGTCACGGCCATCAGCTCGGACCACGTGCGCGGAACGCTCAGTCCCCTGTCGCGGAAGAACTTCGGGGAGTACCAGACGAACGACTTCACGTTCGCGACCAGCGGCGTGCCGTAGAGGGTGCCGTTCACGGTCGCGTATCTGTTCCAGTCCGCCGACCAGCCCTGCTTCGCGAGGGCCGCGACCCCGGCGCTCACGGGCTTGAGCTTCCCCGCCCGCGCGAAGCGTTCCAGGAGCCCGGGCTGGGGGAAGAACGCCACGTCAGGGGCGCTCCCGCCGTCGACCCGCAGCTGGATCTGGGCCTCGAACTCCCCGTCCCCCTCGTACTGGACGTCGATTCCCGTGCAGTCCGCGAAGTCCGCCCAGGTCTCTTCGAACAGGTCGGCCTCCCGGTCCCGGTTCTCCGCGTAGACGGTGACCTTGGTGCCGGGGTGCTCGCCGTACCGGGCGTACGGTGCGCAGTCCGCGGTGGTGTGCGCCCGCGAACCGCTGCCCTGCGGGGTGCCGCAGGCGGTGGCGGTGACGGCGAGGGCGATGACGGCGAGCGCGACCCTCGCGCCGAACCTCATGGGTGTGCTTCCTCCGATCGCCCGCCGCATGTTCTGGGCGGACGTTTCGGAAAGCTACCGGGTTCGAACGACATAGACCAATCGTTCGACGTTCAAGTGCCGGGTCAGCTCCCCGTGGACCGGGCCGCGTCCAGGATCAGCTCGGCCACGGCCTTGGGCTGGGACAGCATGACCAGGTGAGAGGAGTCGACCTTCTCGGCGAAGGCCCGGGCGGCCAGGGGGCGCTGGGAGACGGCGAGCACCGCGGCGAGCCGGGGCTCGACGTCGGCCGCGAACAGCTCGGGGAACCGGTCGACCGCCACCGAGACGTCGGTGCCTGTCTCGGTGGAGCCGGCCACCGGGAACGGGGTGTAGACGAGCGCGTCGGCGAGACCGGAGTCGGGGAAGCCGCCCTGCAGCTCGCCCAGGCTCTCGCCTTCCTTCAGCGCGTACCCCGCGAGGTACACCAGCGCGCAGACGTTGTCCTCCGTACCGGCGAGGGTGATGACGGCACGGGCGAACTCCTCGGCGACGGGGCCGATTTGATGGGGCGAAGCCTGGTGCGTCAGAGGCCGAACCGGGCGCGCCTCGCCTCGGGCACCAGGTCGGCGTACTCGGGGTGCTTGCCGATCCAGCCCCGGATGAAGGGGCAGTACGGCAGGACGCGCAGCTCACGGGCCCGGGCGTCGTCGAGCGCTCCCCGGGCGAGGAGACCGCCCAAGCCCTGGCCGGCGAACCGGCTGTCGATCTCGGTGTGGATGAAGGCGATCTCGCCCTCCGAGAGGTGGTACTCGGCGAAGCCCGCGGTCTCGGTGCCGTCGTCGCCGGCGAGGATCTCGTACCGGGACTTCTCGGGCCGGTCCGTCACCTGCGGTTCCATGGGTGCTCCTGTGCGGTCGTGGTGCGACGGGGTGGGTGGGTGATCAGAGCGTGCGGCGCACGCCCGCCTGGCGTTCGAGGTTGCGCAGCTGGACCGACAGGTCGCCCTCCACGGCGAGGTGGGCGGGGCCGCTGCGGCCGATGGGCAGGACCTGCTCGCTGCGCATGTCCTCGAGCATCAGGGCGAACGCCGTGTACATCGCGACGAGCGCGACCACGAGGCCGAGCGCACCGGACGTGCGCGTGAGCCATTCGGCGCCGGTGATGCCCGCGAGGCCGGTGGCCGCCCAGCGGGGGAGGGAGACCGCGAGGACGAGCCACAGGGCGCGCTTCGGCCCGGTCACGGCGGTCATCAGCGCCCCGAAGCAGAGGAGCGCCAGGTTGAAGACGCCGAGGACCTTCAGACCGTCGGCCGCGCCGCTGAGCATGACGAGCGCGTAGGGCAGCCAGCTGCCGGCGAACACCGCCATCAGCGTCGCCGCGATCACGTCGCGGGCACCGAAGGCCAGGAAGCTCACGAGGAGTTGGAGGACGAAGGCCGGCAGCACGGTGAAGGCGACGGCGGCGCGGGCCTCCTCCTCGAAGACCCCGAGTTGGAGGCAGCCCGTCATCACGGAGGCGATGGCGATCGTGAAGAAGCCGAGCGGCATGGGCGAGGCGATGGGACGGAGGTTGATCCGTGTCATCGACCGCAGGTCCGGCTCGAAACGGCGTCCCGGCGGGGCGGCCGGGGCGTCGTCTCCGCCGGCGACGGGGGAGGCGGTACTCATGGTGTGGCCCTTTCAGTGTCCGAAGCAGGGGTCGACGAAGGACGGCGTCGTCTCGGGGACGGAGCCGCGCGCGACGCGCCACCGGCGGTGCTGCTCGGACTCGGCGGCGGCCTCGGCCACGGCCGACGCCTGGAGGGCACCGCTCTGGTAGCCGCCGAAGTGGGCCACGGGGCTCCACTCGGGGCTCACCGGCGGGACGGCCTCGTCGAGACCTTCGTACTCCGCCGTCGCGTAGACGATGCGGCCGCCGACGACGGTGAGGACGGACTCGATGCCGGGAATGACGTCCTCGGGCACGGTCAGGTAGTCGTCGGACAGGATCGCCAGGTCGGCGTACGAGCCTTCGCGCAGGGTTCCCTTGACGTCCTGTTCGCCGGTGAGCCGCGCTCCGCCCCGGGTGTAGAGGCCGAGGGCGGTCTCCCGGTCGAGCAGGTTCCCCGCCGGGTAGAGCGCGGTGCCGCCGACGGTCCGGCCGGTGACGAGCCAGTGGAGTGCGACCCACGGGTTGTACGAGGAGACGCGGGTGGCGTCGGTTCCGGCGGCGACGGTCAGGCCGCGGTCGAGCATGGCCCGGACCGGCGGGGTGTGGGCGGCGGCGTCGGGGCCGTAGCGGTCGAGGAACGCGGCGCCCTGGAAGGACATCCGGTTCTGGACCGAGACGGCTCCGCCGAGGGCGGCGATCCGGTCGAGGCTTCCGGCCGAGACGGTTTCCGCGTGGTCGAAGAGCCACCGGTTGCCGCCGGGGAAGAGCCCCTCCGCGGCGAGCTTCTCGAAGACGGCCAGGTCGCGGCGGATCGTCTCGTCGTAGGTCGCGTGGAGCCTGAAGCCCCAGCCGTTCTCCAGGAGGAGCCGTACGGCCTGCTCGAACTCGGTCTCGTAGCCCGCGGCGAGTTCGGGCCGGGGTTCGGAGAAGTTCTCGAAGTCGGCGGCGGCCCAGGTGAGGTTCTCACCCGCACCGTTCAGCCGGAGCCACTCGTCCCCGTCCCCGGGCTTGACCATCTCGGTCCAGCGCTTCAGGTCGGCGAGCTCCTGCCCGGCCGTCTGCGGGAAGAGGTGGTAGGCGATGCGGAGGGTCAGCTCCCCCGACCTGGCGAGGTCGACGACCGTCGCGTAGTTGTCGGGGAAGTTCTGGAAGCCGCCGGCGGCGTCGACCGCGGACGTCAGTCCGAAGCGGTTCAGCTCGCGCAGGAAGTGCCGCGTCGACGTCCGCTTGTCGGCCTCGTCGAGCGACGGCGCCTTGGCCAGGGTCGAGTACAGGACGAGGGCGCTCGGCGCCGCGAGGAGCACGCCGTTGGGCTCGCCGTCCCGGCCGCGGACGATCTGCCCGCCGCGGGGATCGGGGGTGTCACGGGTGAATCCGGCGGCCCTCACGGCGGCCCTGTTCATCAGGGCCGACTGGTAGAGGTGCAGGACGAAGACCGGGGTGTCGGGTGCGGCGGCGTTCAGCTCGGCGACGGTCGGCATCCTGCGCTCGGCGAACTGCTCGGCGGTCCAGCCGCCCACGACCCGGATCCACTGCCCCTTCGGGGTGCGCCCGGCCTGCTCCCTCAGCATCGCCAGGGCGTGCCGGAGGCTCCGCACGCCGTCCCAGCGCAGCTCCAGGACGTAGTTGAGACCGCCCCGGATGACGTGGAGGTGCGAGTCGTTCAGGCCGGGGATCACGCGGCGGCCCAGCGCGTCGACGACCCTCGTTCCCGGCCCGACGAGGCGGGCGAGGTCGTGGTCGTCGCCGAGGGCCGCGACCCGGCCGTCGCGGAGGGCGACGGCGCGGGCCTCGGGCCGGTCGGGGTCGCCCGTGAACACCTTGGCGTTGCGGACGAGGAGATCGGCGTGCTGCTGTTCCCGCCTCGGGGCGGGGACGAGACCCGCCACGGGCATGCTCGTCGACGGGCCGGTCATGCGAGGGCCTTGCGGAGGGTGTCGGTGGCGAGACCGATGGCGAGTTCCGCGGCCCGCGTCTCGCGCAGCGCGTTCAGCATCACGAAGTCGTGGATGACCCCCTGGACGCGCAGCGCGGTGACGGGCACCCCGGCGGCCCGGAGCTTCGCCGCGTACGCCTCGCCCTCGTCGCACAGGACGTCGGCCTCGGCGGTGATCACCAGGGCCGGCGGCAGGCCGGTCAGCTGCTCGGTGGAGGCGCGCAGCGGCGAGGCGGTGATCTGCGCCCGCTCGGCCTCGTCCGTCGTGTACTGGTCCCAGAACCACTTCATGGCGTCGCGGCGCAGGAAGTAGCCCTCACCGAACCGGTGGTACGAGTCGGTGTCGAAGCTCGCGTCGGTGACCGGGTAGAAGAGGACCTGCTGGACGAGCGTGACGTCGCCGCGCTGCTTGGCCATGAGCGTCAGGGCCGCGCTCATGTTGCCGCCGACGGAGTCGCCCGCGACGGCGATGCGGGCGCCGTCGAGGTCCTTGTGGTGGCCGTCGCGGGCGACCCACTGGGCGACGCTGTAGTTCTGCTCGATGGCGACGGGATAGCGCGCCTCGGGCGAGAGGTCGTACTCGGGGAACACCACGGCCGCCCCGGTGCCGACGGCGAGTTCGCGGACCAGCCGGTCGTGCGTGTGGGCGTTGCCGAAGACCCAGCCGGCGCCGTGGATGTAGAGGACGACGGGAAGCGGGCCGGTGGCGCCGCGGGGGCGCACGATCCGGGCGCGGACGTCGCCGGTCGGGCCGCCCTGGACGGTGATCCACTCCTCGTCGACCTCCGGCAGGGGAACGCCCTCGCCGCTCTGGACGTCGTCCACGGCCTTGCGGCCTTCGGCGACGGGGATCTGGTAGAGGTACGGCGGCTGGGCGGTGGCGTCGGCGAACGCCTGGGCGGCGGGTTCGAGGACCGGACGGTTCTTCATGAGGGGTTCTCCTTCGGGGGATGTACGGGACGGGACGGGTCGGAGCGTCAGCGAGTCGCCCGCGCGGCGGCGAGGATCACGTGGGTGACCACGGCCGGGCGGGAGACCGCCACTGCATGGGACGCGTCCACTTCGGTGATCTGCGAACCGGCGCGCCGGGCCATCCACCGTTCGGCAGCCGGCGGGATGTTCCTGTCGGCGGTGGCGATCAGCGCCCAGGACGGGATCGTCCTCCAGGCCGCCTCCCCGGCCTTCTCCTCCAGCGCGGCGGTGGTGACCGGGCGCTGGGACACGGCCATGACGGCCGCGTCCGCGGTGGGGACGTCGGCGGCGAACTGGCGAGGGAACTTGGACGGTTCGATGACGAGTTCGGTGCCGGTGCCACCGCCGGGCAGCGGGTACGACCGCGGGCTCACGGTGTCGCCGAGGGTGGAGCCGGGGAACCTGGCGGCGAGCTCGGCCGCGCTCTCGCCCTTGTCCGGGGCGAACGCGGCGATGTAGACGAGGGCCTTCACCCGGCTGTCGCCCACCGCGGCACCGGTGATGACGGCGCCGCCGTAGGAGTGGCCGACCAGGACGACGGGTCCGTCGACGGCGGCCAGCACGCTGCGCAGGTAGGCGGTGTCCTCGACGAGACCGCGCAGCGGGTTGGCGGGGGCCAGGACGGGGTAGCCGGCGTGCAGCAGGCGCGTGATGGTGCCGCGCCAGCTCGACGCGTCGGCGAACGCTCCGTGGACCAGGACGATCGTGGGCTTGGGAGCGCGCCGGTCGGTGTCGGTTTCGGCGGCGGCCGGGACGCGCGCGGGCCCGGTGGGCGCGGCGGGCGCGGCGCCCACCAGGGCGGCCAGCGCGGCCGGCAGGGCGAGGGCGAGGGTGCGCCTCTTGGGATGCATGGGGATTTCCTTGTCGGGTGGTGAGGCGTTTTTGGTGTGCTCGGGCGGGCGGGCGCGCCTGTCGGGCCGGCAGGTGGGCGGTCGAGCGGAAGAGCGCGCCGATTCGGCCGGTTGGTGCGTCGGTCGGGCGGGGCCTCGGCTCAGAGGCCGTACGCCTCCAGGAGCCGCAGCCAGACCTCGCTCACCGTCGGGAACGCGGGCACGGCGTGCCACAGGCGCTCCAGGGGGACCTCGCCCACGATGGCGACGGTGGCGGTGTGGATGAGCTCGGTCGCCATCGGGCCGGTGAGCGTACAGCCGACGACGACCCCTCGGGTCTCGTCGACGACGAGCTTGGCGAGGCCGCGGTAGTCGTCCGCGTGGAGCGCGGCACCGGCGACGTCGTCGATGCGGTACTCCACCGCCCGTACGACGAGACCCGCTTCGCGCGCCGCGCGTTCGGTGAGTCCGACGCTCGCGACCTCGGGACGGGTGAAGACGGCCTGCGGGACGGCGAAACGGTCGGCTTCCGCGCTCCACGACTGCATGCCGCCCGTATCGGCCGGGCGGCCCGCGGCTCGCTCGGCGATCGCCGCGGCGCAGGCGCGGGCCTGGTACTTGGCCATGTGGGTCAGCGGCGCGCGCCGGTTGACGTCGCCGACCGCGTAGAGCCAGTCGCCCTCGACCGCGGTGACCCGACAGGTGTCGTCGACCGGAAGCCGGTCGCCCGCCGGCAGTCCGACGGAGTCCAGGCCGAGGTCCGCGGTGCGCGGGCGTCTGCCGACGGCGGCGAGGACCTCGTCGCAGACGAGGGTGGTGCCGTCGTCGGTGTCCACGGTCACCGTGCGGGTGTCCTCGTCACGGGCGACTCGGACGGCCGACACCCCGAAGCGGATGGTGACGCCCAGACCGCTCAGCCCCCGGGTGACCTCTTCGCCGGCACACGGCTCCCAGCCGGTCAGCAGGGCCTGGTCGCGGACGAGCATGGTGACGGAGGAGCCGAGCGAGCGCCACGCGGTGGCCATCTCGCAGGCCACCACTCCCCCGCCGATGACGACGAGCCGCTCGGGCACCGCGTCGGCGGTGGTGGCCTGCCGGTTGGTCCACACACCGATCCGGTCGAGCCCCTCGACCGGCGGAAGGGCGGGTTCCGTGCCCGTGCAGACCACGACCGCGCGCCGGGCCCGCAGAGTGCGGACCGTGCCGTCGGCCCCGGTCACCTCCACGCGGCGCTCACCGGCGAGCCGTCCCCGCCCCCGTACGAGCGCGATGCCCGCACCGTCGAGCCATTCCGCCTGGCCGGTGTCGTCACCGCGCCCGGTGAAACGGTCACGGCGGGCCAGGACGCGCGCCGGGTCGAGTGCCGCCGTGACCGCCTGCCGGGCCCCGGCGACCGAGCGGGCCTCCGCTCGGGCGGCGCCGGGTCGCAGCAGGGCCTTGCTCGGCACGCAGGCGCGGTAGGAGCACTCGCCGCCGACCGCCTCGGCCTCGACGACGACGGCGGTCAGCCCCGACCGGACGGTCCGGTCGGCGACGACCTCGCCGGCCGGTCCGCCGCCGACCACGACGACGTCGTACGTGTCCATCAGCCGCGCACCAGAGGGGTGTCCACGAGGTGCTCGGCCAGGAACCACACCTGCGCCTCGCCGGTGCGGATGACATCGGAGACGAGCAGGTCGGCGCTGCCCTCGTCGCCCTCCTCGGAGAGCCGGGCGGCGGCGTCCCGCGCGTCGATCAGGATCCGCTCGTGCGCGTCGAGGAGCCGCGACAGCATGACGGGCACCGGCTCGACGCCGTCGGGCGGACGGGGGATGGTGGTCAGCTCCGCGACGTGGCGCGGGTCTCCGACGGCGACGCCGCCGAGGCTCTGGACCCGCTCGGCCAGCGCGTCCACGATGGCGAGCTGGGCGTCCGCGTGCTTGTCCAGCATGAGGTGGAGCGAGTAGAAGGTCGCCCCGCGCATGAGCCAGTGGTGCTTCTTGTAGAGGGAGTAGAGGATCTGGGTGTCGGCGAGGACCCGGTTCAGCCGCTGGCAGGCGTACATGCGGGTGTCGTGGCCGAGGCCGATCGGCAGCTGCTTGAGCGTGCCGAACGCCTGGGTCTCGGCGCCCTTCTGGTGCAGCAGCGGCTGGCCGCCGCCGTGCGGGGTCGTGAGGGTGTCCATCGGGTGCTCCTGTTCGGGGAGAGAGGGTGGGGAGGGTCCGGCCGCCCGGTCGGGGGTACGCGAGCGGCCGGACCCGGTCCGTGAGGCTCGTGCTCAGCGCTCGGCGATCGCCCGGTCGGCGGGGGGCCGGTGCAGGACGAGCCGGGTGAGGAGTCCGCTGCCGAGACCGGCCGCGAGCGCGAGGGCGGCCCACCACAGCGGGTAGGGCGTGAGGCCGAGGACCGCGTCGAGGGACCAGGCGCCGGGGCCGGTGGCGGCGAGGGCGGCGGCGGTGCCGATGAGGACGAGCGGGTACTCGTATCCGTCGTTCTGCACCCAGAGGCCGTGGGGCCGTTTCACGGTGAAGGCGACGGTCATGACCCCGATGGTCCCGGTCGCGGCGAGCGGGGTCAGGAGGCCGCAGGCGAGCAGCAGACCGGATCCGATCTGACCACCGCCCGCCGCCAGGGCGGTGACGGCTCCGCCGCGGAAGCCGTCCGCACGGAACTCCGCGGTGCCGCCTTCCAGTCCCCGGCCGCCCAGGTGCGTGCTGATCTTCTGCACCCCGTGGCCGGCGACGAGCAGTCCCACCAGCAGACGCAGGATCAGAATGCCGGTGTCCACAGGGGTCAGCCGGCCGCGTGCGCGCCGATGACGCTCTGCGCGTACACGACGCCCAGGCCGTACGCGCCCGCGTGGGCCTTGACGATCTCCATGACCGCGCCGTACGTCTCCTGGCGCGCCCAGTCGCGCTGCAGCTCGAGCAGCACCTGCACCCAGGTGACCGGGACGGCGCCGGCGGCGATCATCCGCTGCAGCGCGTGCTCGTGCGCAGCCGGGCTGACACCGCCGGACGCGTCGGTGACGACGTACACTTCGTACCCCTGCTCAAGGGCCGAAAGCGCGGGCAGCACCAGGCAGACCTCGGTCCACAGACCCGACAGGATGATCTTCCTGCGCCCGGTCGCCTTGACGGCCGCGACGAGCGCCTCGTCCTCCCAGGCGTTCATGGTCGTGCGGTCGATGATCTCGTTCTTGGGGAACACCTCGGCGAGCTGGGGCAGCAGGGGCCCGGAGAACGACTCGGCGGCGACCGTGGTCAGGACGGCCGGAACGTCGAACGCCCGGGCCGCCTTGGCCAGACCCACCGTGCTGTTGATGATCGCGGCACGATCGCCGCTGCCGGTGCCGAAGAACATCTGCGGCTGGTGGTCCACGAAGAGCATGACGGAGTTGTCGGGCGTGAGCAGATCCTTGCTCGGAGCGGCCTGCACCTTGGCGACGTCGAACATTGAGGGGTCCTCTCGAAGCAATCGGTGACGTGCCCGCCGCGTCCGCGGCTCGGCACGTCTTCAAGCTACGAACGACCCGACCGACCGAGTTGACCTCCTGCGCCCAGGGGTTGGCACGACAGCGCACAAACCAGGCAAGGCCGCGCCGACGCCCCGAGGTGACCGCGCGGTGAAGGTCGGCGTTTCAGCTGACCAGACCTGCCCGCACACGCGTTTGTGCCCCTGGGAGGGGTGGCGGAACAACCCCTCCCAGGGGCACACCGAAAGGCCCGGGCCCTCCTGCCTCGACCCTGGCTCGGGCGGCCCGGACCGGTGCGTCGGACGGTGCGGTCAGTGGTGGTGGGCGTGGAGGGCGGCGTGGCCGCCTCCGCGGCCGATCATCCACTTGTTGACCGGCAGTGTGGTGGTGAACGCGACGACGAGGGAGAGCGCGAGGGCGGCCCAGAAGACCGCCTCGCCCAGAGTCGCGTTCATGGCACCGGGGAAGACGACCATGGTGAGGTTGTCCGCGACCTCCATGACGGCGATCGACAGGGTGTCCGCTGCCAGCGCCACGCCGATCGCCCGCCTCAGTCCGACTCCGGACCCGAGGACGCTGCGGACTGTCAGCGAGTACCCGAACAGGAAGGCGAGGACGACGGACAGCGCGACGGAGCCGGCGTTCCCCCAGTGCAGTGCGGTCGACAGCACCATGCCGAGGACCTCTCCGATCGCGCAGCCGGTCAGGCAGTGCGCGGTGGCTCTCGCGGCCGTCCCCCAACCGACACGGCCGGGTTCGTGCCCCGGGTGCGCACCATGGGCGGCGGAACGGTGGTGACCGCCGTGGTCGTGATGCGCGTGGTGGTCGGGGTGGTGGACGTGTTCCGTCGTCGTCACGAGCGGGCCTCCATCGGCAGTGCCTGTTCGAAGCGCAGGTAGCGGTCGACCGACCGGGCCAGGACCTCGTTGCCGTCGCTGGTGACGACGCGGTCCCACCATGCCCCGTAGATCCGCTCGAAGCGGTAGCCGGCGAGCAGTTCTCCGGCGGCGCGCACGGCGTCGGGCCGCTCCGGGATGTGGTTGGCGTAGCTGTACATGATCGTGACCCAGCGGCGGTCCGGGCAGACGTTGACCACGTCGCCGGTGAACAGGGCGCCCGCTCCGGTGTTCCAGTGCATGACCGTGCTGCCCGGGAAGTGGATGCCGGGGTTGATCAGCGTCAGTTCGTCGGTCAGCCGGTGGGTCCGCCCGTTCCAGAAGCGCAGGGCGGGGTCGGGGCGGCCGACCCACTGCCGGTCGGCCTCGTGCAGGTACACGGGCGCGTCGAAGGCATGGGCCCACTCGACCATGGCGGAGTAGAAGTGCGGGTGGCTGATGACGATCGCGCTGATCCCGCCGGCCGCCTTCACCTCGCGGATCACCGCGTCGTCGAGGTAGGGCACGCAGTCCCACAGCACGTTGCCGCCGGCCGTGCGCAGCAGCAGGGCCCGCTGGCCGATGGCGAACTCGGGCGTGCAGCCGATGCCGAGCACGTCCGGGCCCTGCTCCTCGAAGCGCCCCTCGTGGCCCTCGGCGCGCAGTTCGGCGAGGCTGGTCCACCGCTGGCCGTCGGCCCCGACGTACTGGCGCTCGTCCAGGCAGACCGGGCAGTCGGGGCGGGCGGCGGCGTACTGGGTGCCGCAGGTGCGGCAGATGGGCAGGGTGGAACCGGTGAGGTCAGCCACGGTCGCCTCCGGCCAGCTCGGCCAGCTCGGTCAGGACGTACGGGCGGCGGGGCCGCCAGCCGAGGTCGGAGACGGCACGGCGCCCGGTCACGACCTGGTTCAGCGCCAGGGCCTCGGCGAACGGGGCACCCACGGCTTCGGCGGCCTGCTCCAGCGGCCAGGACTCCGCCCGGCCGGTGCCGCCCGCGGCGAGGTCGGCGGCCGCGGCGAGCGCGGCGACCGGCACCGCCTCGTGGGCCACGCCGTGCAGCACGGTTCCGGCCTCGGCCTTGGTCAGGGCCAGCACGAAGAGTTCGGCGAGGTCGTCCACGTGCACCATCGGCCAGCGGGTGGCGGGCGAGCCGACGTACCGGCCGATGCCGTGCTCCGTGGCCCATCCAGTCATCAGGCCGGGTATGCCGCCGCCGTGGCCGTACACGATGCCGGGCCGCAGCACCACGGACCGCACGTCCTCGGCGGCGCTCGCCAGGACGCGCTGCTCGATGCGCGGGCGGTAGCCGACGATGGCGATCGCGTCCGTTGCGGCGTCTTCGCCGACCGCGGTGTCCCCGGTGGCGCCGAGCACCCACACTCCGCTGGTGTAGACGAAGGCCCGCCCGGTGCCGCGCAGCCGCTCGGTCAGCGCGTCCACGGCCGCGGCGTCCACCGTATCGTCGCCGGTCGGCGTGGCGAGGTTCAGCACGGCGTCGATGTCGTCGGTGACGGCGGCCCGCAGCGAGGCCGGGTCGGCCAGATCACCGACGCGCGACGCCACGTCAGGTCCGAGGCGTCCCGCGTCCTTGACGAAGTGGACCACCCGGTGGCCGTCCGCCACCAGTCGCCGTGCCACGGCGGATCCGATGTAGCCGGTGGAACCCAGTACGAGTACGTTCATGTCTGTCCTTTCGAGTGCTTGACGACGTCGAGTGCTCGACGACGTCGAGTGCTTGACGTTCGAGTGCTTGACAACCAGGGAAAGGGCAAGGGCGAGCAGGCCCTCGCCCGGCGGGTCCGGTGCCGTTCAGGCGGACCCGGGCCTCTCGTGCGGGCCGACCGCGTCGAGCAGCAGCTTCGCGGCCACCGTCGCCCCGTCCGTGCGGATCGCGGCGGCCAGGTCTCCCGCCCGTGAGCGGATGTCGGGGGTCAGGGCCGCCCCGAGCGCGGCGGACAGGGAGGCGAAGGTCGGTGTCGGTCCGTCGTGGGCCACGCCGATGCCCAGCTCGGCCACCCGGCCGGCCCAGTACGGCTGATCAGCCATCTGCGGGACCACGATCTGGGGCGCGCCGGCCCGGGCCGCCGTGGTGGTGGTGCCGGCGCCGCCGTGGTGCACGACGGCGGCCACCCGGCGGAACAGCGCCTGGTGGTTGACCTCGCCGACCGGGAAGCAGTCGCCGTCCTCGTCGGCCACCGCCAGGTCGGCCCAGCCGCGAGAGAGGAGGACCCGGTGTCCCCGGGCACGGGCCGCCTCGACGACCGCCCGGGTGACGTCGTGCGCGTCGCGTACGGGCATGCTGCCGAAGCCCACGTACACGGGTGGCTCGCCGGCGTCCAGGAAGGCCTCCAGCTCGGCCGGGAGCGGCCGTTCGTCCGGCCTGGTCCACGCGCCGGTCTGCACCACGTCGAGGTCCGCCGGCCGCGGCCAGGGGCTGAGCAGCGGGTCGGCCGCCAGCCATGGGCGGTCGGTGAAGACGTGGTCGCGGACGTCGTCCACCGGCGGCAGGCCGATGGCGGACCGGTGGGTGTTGACCGCCTCGCCGAACAGCGCGTTCAGGTGCTCCGCGTTCTGCTCCCACAGCACCCGGTTGTCGGTCACGTCCGGTGGGAGCGGCCGGCCCGGCCACGCGAGCGGCGGGTGGTGCGGCGAGGGCAGGTAGGTCGGGAAGTAGGCGACGAACAGGTAGGGGATGCCCCGTTGCTCGGCGGCCGACCGGGCGGCGGCGGCCGCCGGGACGAGACCGGTCGCCATCACCGCGTCGCATCCCTCGGCCGCTGTGACGACGGATTCGTACGTGGTGGCGACCATCCGGGCCGCGCGCTGCGGCAGGCTCTCCACCGGGGGCCTCGCCGCCTCGGTCACCGCCTTGGTCGCCATGTCGCGCAGTGACGGGCCGAGCGGTACGAAGGGGATGCCGGCGCCGTCCAGCAGCTCGGCGAAATCCGGTGGGGCGCACACCCGCACGTCCGCGCCGAGTGCCCGCAGAGCCGTCCCGAGTCCGAGCATCGGCTCGACGTCCCCACGCGAGCCGTACGCCACCAACAACACGCGCATGTCATGACTCCTGATGATGTGCATGGATTCCGGCCTCGGCCGGCCGGTTGTCGTCCGGGGTCTTGCTGTAGCCGAGGCACTCGACGATCAAGCCGTCCCGGACGAGTGCGAGGGTCACGCCGCGGACGGTGTCGGCCGGGCCGTCGCCGAAGCGGCACCGCCAGCGGACCGTCGCCCGTTCACCGGTGACGACGACGGCCTCCGGTTCGTACTGCACGGTGCGGTTCTCGACGAGTGCGCGGCAGAACTCCAGGCAGGCGGCGCGGCCTTCGTAGCGGGCCCCGTCGGGGGACGGCCCTTTCGCCTCCATCACGCAGTCGTCGGCGAGCAGGTCGTCGAGCAGCGAGGCGTCGTGGTGGATGAAGGCGCGATTGAAGCGGTGCACGACCTCGGCCGTGGCGAGGAACGACATGTCGCTGCCTCCCGGGCGGTCACGCCGGGCCGGGGATCGCGTGTTCCGCGGCCCGGCTGACGCGCTCCCAGGCCGACCAGGTCTCCGCCCGGGTGCGGGCGATGTCGAAGGCCAGGTCGTAGACCATGCTGCCCAGCAGGAGGCGCAGCGGCGGCTCGTCGCTGTCGACCAGCTCCAGCAACGCGGCCGCGGCGAGTTTCGGGTCGCTGTCGACCGAGCCTTCGGCGAACTGCCGGGCGAGCTCCTCGCGGAGCGGGGCGTAGGCCTCCAGGGGGTCCGTGCTGCGCATCGCGGTGTAGAGGTCGGTCCAGTAGCCGCCGGGCTGGATGATGCTCAGCTTGATCCCGAACGTGGCCGCCTCCAGGGCGAGCGCCTCGCTGAGGCCTTCCAGGGCGAACTTGCTGGCGCTGTAGAGGCCGGTGCTGGGGAAGCCGCCCAGGGCGGCGATGCTGGAGACCTGCACGATGTGGCCGGAGCCCTGTTCGCGCAGCACGGGCATGACGGCCTGGCTCACCCAGAGGGCGCCGAAGAAGTTGACGTCCAGCTGGGCGCGCGCCGCGGACTCGTCGAACTCCTCGACCATGCCCATCGAGAGCATCCCGGCGTTGTTGACGACGATGTCGAGCCGTCCGAAGTGGCCGGCCGCCTCGGCGACGGCCGCGAACACGGCGTCGCGGTCGGTCACGTCCAGCGTCAGCGGCAGGACTCGGCCCGGATGGGTGCTCGCGAGCTCCTCCAGCGCGGTCGCGGTCCGGGCGGCGACCACGACGCGGTCGCCGGCCGCCAGGGCCGCCTCGGCGAATGCGCGGCCGAGGCCGCGGCTGGCGCCGGTGATGAACCAGACGCGGCTCTCGGGTCGGGCTGGGGTGTTCATGTGCGGTGCTCCTGTTCGAGGGATCATTGCAGGGGTCTGACCTGCTGACGATCCTTCAGGCCGGTGCCACGGCCATCAACGCCCAAGATCAGTAGGATCCGATAATCCAGGCTTATGACGGGGGTTCGGCAGCATGGAAATGCGCGAGATCGAGATCTTTCTGACACTGGCGGAGGAGCTGCACTTCGGCCGGGCGGCCGCCCGGCTGCACCTCACGCAGGCGCGTGTCAGCCAGGTGATCGGCCGTCAGGAGCGACGGCTCGGCGGTCTGCTGTTCGACCGGTCCAACCGCCGCCAGGTCAGGCTGACCCCGCTCGGCCGACAGCTGTGCACCGATCTGCGGCCGCTCCACGCGCAGCTGCGCGGCAGCCTCGAACGTGCCCGGCTGGCCGCCCGCGGCAAGACCGCGCGCCTGCGGGTCGGCATGATGCCCTTCAACGTGCCCGACCTGCACCACTACTGGGAGGCCTTCCGCTCCCGCCACCCCGAGTGGGAGCTGCAGATACGCACGGCGCCGTACGTAGAGCCGTTCGCCAGGCTCCGCGACGGCGACATGGACGTCTTCGTCACCTGGCTACCGGTGGACGAACCCGATCTCACCGTCGGCCCGGTCCTCTTCCACGACCCCCGCGTGCTGGCCGTCGCCGCGGACCACGAACTCGCCGGAAGACGCGAGGTCCCGTTCGAGGCCCTGGCTGACTTCGCCCATGCCATGATCCCCGACATGCCCGGCTACTGGGAGGACGCCTACCTGTCCTTCTACACCCCCCGGGGCAAGACGATCGAACGCATCGACTGGGTCACCAACTCCGACGAGCTGATCAACCTCGTCATCAACGGCGAGATCGTCCACCCCTTCCCCTCCCACGTCACCCGCTACTGGTCCATGTCCCACGTGCGCTTCGTGCCGGTACCCGAGATGGGGACGATTCCCTACGCCCTGGTCTGGCGCCGCGACGCCGAGAACGAGCTGGTCCGGGCCCTGGCCGGGACCGTCCGCGACATCGGCGCGCTGCACTTCTGAGTGCGGGTCCGTCAGTCCGCACGGCTGAGTGCAGGGCCGTCAGTCCGCACTTCTGAGTGCGGGTCCGTCAGTCCTCGAAGAGCCGCCGGAGCGCGACCCGCCGGTAGTAGCGCACATGGGCGAGCGCCAGCTGGGCGGCCGCCTCCGCGTCTCCGGCGCCGATCGCCTCGAACAGCAGCCGGTGCTCGTCCCACAGCGGTCCGGGCTCGTCGACCTGCTGGAACAGCCAGCGGAGCCGGCCCTCCAGCGACTCAAGACCGGTGACGAGGAGTTCGTTGCGCGACATGCGCACGATCTGGGCGTGGAAGGCCGCGTTGGCGCGCGACAGGCGCTCGGGTCCGCCCGCGGTCGTGGCGGCTCGGGCCTCGGCGAGCAGCCGGCCGAGGGTGTGGAGTTCGGCGTCGGTACGGCGCTCGGCGGCGCGGCGCACGGCGAGGACCTCCAGGGCCTCGCGCATGTCGAAGAGGTTCTCGACGTCCTGGCGGGTCATCTCCCGGACGACGATGCGGCGCTGGGAGACGGCCTGCAGGAAGCCCTCGCCGATGAGGATGCGGATGGCCTCGCGGACGGGCACCCGGGAGACGCCGAACTCCTCGGCGACCTCCCGTTCGACCAACCGGTCCCCCGGCTTGAGCCGTCCGGTGATGATGCGGTCGCGCAGTCCCTCGCAGACCTGGTCGCGGAGCCAGCCGCCGCCGTGGCCAGGTGCGGTGCCCGTTCCTGGGCCGGTCATCGGTCCTCCCGCCGTCGATCACCTCACGGTATGCCACCCCGGCGGATGCTCCCGGCCCCGGGGCGTGCGATACCCGTCACGGTCTACCCGACGCACACCCGTGCGATACTTAGCTTCGCCTTACCTAAGTTCCAGCTCCACCCGGGAAGACCTCCGCCATGCAGACGACAGCACCCGAGGAACCGCTCCGCCAGGACCTCACCCCCGGCTGGCTCCTGGCCGCCGCGGGCGTGCTCGCGGCCGGTGCGCTCGCCGTCTGCTGCTGGACCGCCGGGCACGTGCGGGCGGACCTGACGCTGCAGACCGCGGCCCGTTTCCTGCACGTGGCGAGCACGGTCACCGGACTCGGCTCGGTGCTCGCCGTCGACTGGTTCGCGGTGCTGTGGCTCACCGGCCGTCGCCCGCTCGCGAGCGTCCTCGACACCGCGTGCGCGCTGCAGACCCCGATCTGGGCGGGCCTCGGCGGACTGACCGTCACCGGGCTCTTCCTCCGCCCCGACCTCGGCTCCCCGCTCACCCTGGTCAAGCTCGGCCTGGTGCTCGCCGTCACCCTCAACGGCCTGTACGCGCACCGGCTCGGCCAGCTCCTCGCCCGCTTCCGGGATCGCGCCGAGGTGCCCCGCGGACTGCTCGTACGCTCCGGCGCCGCGGCCGCCGTCAGCCAGATCGGCTGGTGGGGCGCGGCCTTCATCGGCTTCCTGAACAGCCACTCCTGACCCTCCTTCAAGCTCCTTGCCCCTCCCCGTTTTGGATTGTCGGACGATCCTCCCTACGATCCTCCGATGATCACGAGAAAACGGCTGGCGACCGGGGCCTGCGCGCTCGTCGCCGCCCTGAGCGTCGGGCTCCTCCCGACCAGTGCCGCCGCCGACGACGGACCGGCGGCCGCGGACTCCGCCAAGGAATCGCCCAAGGTCGAGCTGGTGCTCGACGTCAGCGGCTCGATGCGCGCCCGCGACATCGACGGACAGTCCCGCATGGCCGCCGCCAAGCAGGCGTTCAACGAGGTCCTGGACGCGGTCCCGCAGGAGGTGCGGCTCGGCATCCGCACCCTCGGCGCCGACTACCCGGGCCAGGACCGCGAGCGCGGCTGCAAGGACACCAGGCAGCTCTATCCGGTCGGCCCGCTCGACCGCACCGAGGCCAAGACCGCCGTCGCCACCCTCGCCCCCACCGGCTGGACCCCGATCGGCCCGGCGCTGCTCGGCGCCGCCGACGACCTCAAGAAGGGCGAGGCGGCCAAGGGAGCGGACGGTCAGAACGGCGGTGCGACCAAGCGGATCGTGCTCATCACGGACGGCGAGGACACCTGCGCCCCGCTCGACCCGTGCGAGGTGGCGCGGAACATCGCCGCCCAGGGCATCCACCTGGTCATCGACACCCTCGGCCTGGTCCCGGACGCCAAGACCCGGCGTCAGCTGACCTGCATCGCCGAGGCCACCGGCGGCACCTACACCTCCGTGCACCGCACCGAGGAACTCTCCGGCCGCGTCCGGCAGCTGGTCGACCGCGCGGCCGACCCGGTCGTCACCCCGGTCGCCACGAACGGCGCCGAGCGCTGCGCCGACGCGCCGACGCTCAAGCCGGGCCTCTACACCGACCGGCAGGTCTTCGGCGCCCACCGCTTCTACAAGGTGGACGTGCTCCCGGGCCAGGAGCTGCGCGCCTCGGTGAGCATCGCCGCCGACCGCGCCGTCAACAACGACTACGGCGTGCTGCTGCGGGCCGTCACCACGCACGGCCGCGAGATCGTGCGCGGCTCCGAGGCGGGCGACGGGCGCACCGACGTCATATCGACCGGCCTGCGCTATCCGAAGAAGGACGACGCGGCCGCACTGGACGACGACACCAAGTCCGCCGCCGAGACGGTCTGTCTCCAGGTCAGCAACTCCTTCTCCGCTCCGCCGTCGGTCAAGACCACGCCCGGCATGCCGGTCGAGCTCGCGATCGACGTCGTCGACGGCCCCGGCGCGGCCTCCGACGTGGCCTCCTTCGGCCTCGGCCGCGGCTGGTGGCTGCTCGGCGCGCTGGTGCTCGCCGGCTTCCTCGGCGGCCTGCTCTTCGGCTGGCTGTCCCGCTGGCGCGTCGCCGTCTGGAGGACCAACTGATGCGAACCGTACGCAGCATGTTCGCGGCCGCCGTGCTCGCGGGCGCGGCCCTGCTCGGCCCGGCCGCCCCGGCGGGCCTCGCCGACACCGCGACGCCCACCCCGAGCGGCAGCGCGAGCGGCGCCGCGGCGGAGGCCGGGCCGACCGAGGCCGGCACCTCCTTCCGTACCGCCGCCTTCTTCCGGCAGGGCCAGCAGGCCACCGCGCAGGCGTCCACGGGTGACTACCTGTACTGGCAGTTCCCCGCCGACTCCGGCCAGCGGCCCACCGTCACCGCCACCGTCACGCTGCCCGACTCCGCGCTGCGGCACGGATCCTCGGCCTGGCGGATCGACGTGTACGACGGGCTGCGCCGCCGCCAGCCGTGCATGTACGGCATGCAGTCCCGCCTCGCGGCCAAGGACGCCGCGACGGTGGAGCTGGCCTGCACGCTGCGCCCGGTCCGGGCCGCCGCCGACACCTGGTCGAACGACCCGCTGCCGGGCAGCTACTTCGTCCGTCTGACGGTCACCGGGCTGCCCGAGGACGACCTGGGCCAGCCGTTCTCGGCGCGGATCGGGGCGACCTCGAAGGAGCTGGGCGGGGCGTACGCGGCGGACGGCGCGCTCGCCGTCCCGCTGGTGCCCGGCGCCACCACGCCCGAGACCGTCGAGGCACGGGCGCCGGAGGACGGCTGGTCCTCCGGCTGGTGGTCCGACCGCTGGCTGTGGACGGCCGCGGGCGGCGTGCTCGCCGCGCTCGCGGGCATCGGTGGTTACGTCCTGACGCGCGGCTCCGGCCGCCCGTCCCGGGTCCCGCCGGGCGTCTGAGCCCCTTGCCGAACCGGCCCCTGTCGCCCCGGCGGCGGGGGCCGGCCGTGTGTCCGGCCCCCGGGCCCTACTGCGCGCCGGGGCGGACCAGACCGCTCTCGTACGCGTGGACCGCGGCCTGGGTGCGGTCGCGGAGGCCGAGCTTGGTGAGGATGCGGCTCACATAGGTCTTCACGGTCTGCTCGGCGACCACGAGCCGGGCGGCGATCTCGGCGTTGGACAGGCCCTGCGCTATGAGCGTCAGGACCTCCGTCTCGCGCTCCGTCAGCGCGCCGAGCCGGTCCATCAGCGGGACCCGCGGGGCGGGGCTGAGCCGGGAGAACTCCGCGATGAGCCGCTTGGTCACGTTGGGCGCGAGCAGCGCGTCGCCGCGCGCCACGACCCGTACCGCCTGGGCGAGTTCCTCGGCCGAGGCGTCCTTGAGGAGGAAGCCCGCGGCGCCGGCGCGCAGCGCCTCGTACACGTACTCGTCCAGGTCGAAGGTGGTCAGGACGAGCACCTTGACGGTGGCGTCGGCGGGGGCGGTGAGCAGCCGGGTGGCCTCGATGCCGCCCATGCCGGGCATCCGGATGTCCATGAGGACGACGTCGGGGGCGAGTCCGGCGGCCTGCGCGACGGCGTCGGCGCCGTCGACGGCCTGGCCGACGACCTCGATGCCGGGTTCGGCGTTCAGCAGGACCGTGAAGCCCTGCCGGACCATGCTCTGGTCGTCCGCGATGAGAACCCTGATGTCGTCGCTGTCGCTGCTCATGAACGTGAGGCGTCCTTCGTGGAGAGGGGGGCGGGGAGCACCGCGGTGACCTCCCAGCCGCCGTCGGGGGTGGGTCCGGCGGCGAGCTCGCCGCCGAGCATGGCGGCGCGTTCGCGCATGCCGAGCAGCCCGTGGCCGGGTTCGCCGGACGCGCGCGGGGCGACGGGGGCGAGGGGCGCGGCGGCCGGGCCGTCGGGGGCCGTGTTGGTGATCCGCACGGTCAGTCCGTCGCGGTGGTAGCGGGTCTCCACGCCGGCCCGGGCGCCGGGGGCGTGGCGCATCACGTTGCTGAGGGCCTCCTGCACGATGCGGTACGCGGAGAGCTCGGCGCCCGGGGAGAGCGGCCGGGTCTCGCCGTGCGTCTCGGCGGTCACGTCGAGGCCGGCGGCGCGGACGTTGCCGAGGAGTTCGCCGAGCCGGTCGAGGGTGGGCTGCGGGGCGTGCCGTACGCCGGCGGCGGTGTCGCCCCGGTCGGCGTCGCCGCGCAGCACGCCGAGGACGCGGCGGAGTTCGGTGAGGGCGTCGACGGCGTTCTGCCGGATGCCGGCCAGGTTCTCGCGCAGCTCAGGCGAGGGGTTCTCGACCAGGTGCGGGGCCACCTGGGCCTGGATGGAGATGACGGACATGTGGTGCGCGACCACGTCGTGCAGTTCGCGGGCGATCCGGCCGCGCTCCTCCAGGAGGGCGCGCCGGGCGCGTTCCTCGGCGGTGAGCTCCTCCTGCTCGACGAGCCGGGTGCGCGAGACGCGGGCGGCGCGCAGGGAGCCGCCGACGACGGTGGCGGTGGTGAAGAACGCTGCGCCGATGGCGAGGACCGGCGGGTGCGGCACGGTGTGCGGCAGCAGGGCGCCGACGCCGGTGAGCAGGGTGATGCCGAGCGCGGTGGCGGCGGCGAGGGGCCGGACGCGCAGCGCGAGCAGCAGCAGGACGAGGGTGTGCAGCGCGACGGCCGCGCCGCTCCACGGCCAGGGGGCGCCGAAGAAGGGCGCCGCGAAGGTGCTGGTGAGCATCAGCGCGGCGGTGGACAGCCAGGTGGCGGCGGCGGGCCGGGTGAGGGCGAGGACGGGCGCGGCGGTCTGGGCGACGACGAACAGCGTGATGCTGCCGGGGGCCGGGTCCATGGCGTTCTCGTACTGCGTCATCTCCCACATCCCCATGAGGAGGCTGAAGAGGACCAGATGGGCGTGCGGCAGCCAGCTGAGGTAGCGGTGGCGGGGCAGCGGGTCGCGGCGCGGCGAGCCGAGGTCGGCGCGCAGGATCCCCGGGGCGGCGCGCAGCGCGCTCTCCCACCGTGCCGTGTCCCCCACCGTGCCCACCGTGCTTCCCCCGCCCGTGTGTTCGTCTCTCTGCCACAGCCTAGGCACGTCGTGCCTCCGTCCTTCTCCCAGGGCTGGTCCCGGGCCGCCGCCCGGGGGCCCGGGCGGTGCGGGTGGTGCGTTCGTACGCGTGGAAGACCGCGCCGCAGACCAGCAGCGCGGCGGCGAAGAGCGGGAGCCAGCCGAGCCGGGCGAGGACCCAGTCGTAGCCGTCGGGCACGGTGTGGAGGCCGGTGAGCGGGCCGTGGCCGAGGAGGCCGGCGGTGAACAGTCCACCGGTGGTGACGGCGATCATCGCGGTCTGGTGCCAGAGGAAGACCGTCATGGCGCAGAGGTTGAGCAGTGCCACGGCCGCCCAGGCGGCGGGCCGGCGCAGGGCGCGGCGCAGCGGCCCGAGGAGCAGCAGCGCGGCGCCGGACTGGGCAAGGCCGAAGGTGACGGCGGCGAGCGTGGGCGGGTTGAGGTTGGAGACCGGGGCGCCCGGCACGCCGACCATGGAGCCGGGGTAGCCGGCGAAGGCGACGAGGAGGCCGGTCACGGTGGCGCCGCCGAGCAGCAGGGTCCAGGCGGCGGCCGGGCCCAGCGGGCCGCGGCGGGCGAGCAGGGCGCCCAGGCAGTACGGGACGAGCCAGCCGGCCGGCAGGTTGAGCCAGCCGAGCCAGTCGGGGCCGTCGAACCCGAAGCGGAACAGGTCGACGTGGAGGACGACGGCGAGCGGCCACAGCGGGTGGACGCGGGCGACGAGCGGGGTGGCGGCGGTGAGGGCCGCGAGGACGAGGAGGAACCACAGCGGCGAGAGCACGAGCTTGCCGAGGGTGTGGACGGTCGCCCAGGGCACGCCGGAGGCGAGCATGGCGGCCGTGGCGACCAGCCAGACGAGGAGCAGCGGGACGACCGGCCGGAACAGCCGGCGCAGCCGGGTCGCGATCCACCGGCCGTGGCCCTCGCCGCGGGCGCGGGCGGCGGCATGGCCGCGGGCGGCGACGTGTCCGCCCACCAGGAAGAAGACGGCGAGGGTCTGGAACACCCAGGAGACCGGGGTGAATTCGGGCAGGTGGCCGAGCGGGCTCTCGACGTGCAGGGTGCCGCTGTCGGCGACGACGGCGGTGACCAGCCAGTGGCCGAGCACGACGCCGAGGATGGCGAAGGCGCGCAGCGCGTCGAGGGCGCGGTCGCGGCCGGGCGGGGTGGCGTCGGCTATCCGATGGGTGACGCGGCGCAGGGTGTCACGCACGGTCGGGCTCCTGTCCGTCGACGATCCGGGCGAGGTTGCGCAGCGGTACGGAGCCGGGCGCGAGGTAGTCGCTGTGGTCGCCGTCGCCGGTGGCGAAGCGGCGGGCGCCGAAGGCGGGATCCATGGGGTCGGTGCCGAAGCCGAGTTCGGTGCCGGGGAGCAGGGGCAGGCTGAGGTGGGGCACGTCGGCGACCCAGTCGCCGGTGGCGCGGCCGGCCCATACGGTGGCGCGGGTGTGCAGGTCGGCGGCGCTGTCGAGGCCGGTGCCGGGGCTGCCGTAGAGGACGACGGCGGCGACGGGCAGTCCATGGGCGGCGAGCGCGCACACCACGGAGCCGTAGGAGTGGCCGAGCAGGGTGATCCGGGCGTCGGGCCGGATGCCGCGCAACTCCTGGACGAAGGCCCGGAGTTCTTGGGCGGCCTGGTCGGCGCGGCCCGGGGTGAGGGAGGCGGCGCTGGCGGTGGCGGGCGTGCGGTAGCCGAGCCAGGCGACGACGGCGGCGCGGGCACCGAACTGCCGCTGCAGGGTGGCCTGCAGGGCGACGGCTCCGGTGCGGAACCGGCCGTAGCTGTCGACCGCGGTGTCCACGCCGGGGACGAGGACGGCGATCCGGTCGGCGCGGGCCAGGTCGCCGACGACCTCCACGCTGCGGCCGCCGTCCCGCCCGTCGAAGGCGAGGAACTGCCGGCCGGGCCCGGTCATCGTCCGCAGCGACCCGGCCCGCCGGTGCGCCCCGTACTCGTCCGCCATGCGCGCGGCCGCCGCCAGGTCCGCCCGCCCGGCCGCGTACCGCACGTCCAGCTGCGCGGCAAGCGCGGCGGGACCGCCCGCGCACCGCGGCCTTACGGCCCGCGGCGCGGGCGCCGGCACCTCGGCGGGCCGGGCGGCGCCCACGACCGGCACCGCGACGGCGGCGGTGACGAGCGCGGCGAGGAGGGTGCGGCGGAGGCGGCCGGTGCGGGTGGTGCGGACGGGGGGCGCCATGGGGGTCCTTCCGGGGCGTGGTGGTGACGCTCCGAAAGGTAGGAACCGGGCGCTGTCGTCGACGTCCCGCCGGAGAGCCAACCTCGCGGGTAGCTCTCAGGTATGACGGGTCGTCCGTAGGGTCGGCCCACCCCGTCATCGTTCACGCTGCCGATGCGGACGAGCCTGCTGCGCGTGCTGCGCGTCCGGCGCGCGGGCGCCGCCTCCTCGGCGCCCCACGGTCAGTAGCCGTAGATCATCTTGTAGGCCACCTCGGGCAGGAACTGTCCGGCGGTCGATCCGGCGCCCACGCCGCAGTCGCCGTCGGACTCGCCGGGCGCCTTGACCCACAGCAGCATCTCGGCGCCGCCGCCCCACTGGGTGGGGGTCCCGATCCTCCGCCCGGCCGGGTTGCACCATGCGCCGTTGGATCCGTTGCCGTTGCGGCTGGTGTCGATGACGTACGGCTTGGTGAAGCCCTTCGCCGACTTCAGTGCCGCGTTGACGGCGTTGCCGTAGGCGGTGTTCTCCGCGGTGGTGAGGTAGTTCGAGACGTTCAGGGAGAAGCCGTGGGCTCCGCTCACCCCGGCGGCGGCCAGGTGCCGGGCAATGGTGTCGGCGCTCAGCCAGCCGGGGTTGCCGGCGTCCAGGTAGACCCAGGTGTTGGGCGCCTTGGTGGTGAACTGCGCGATGGCGTCGCTCAGCAGCGCGTTGCGTTCGGAGATCTGGGCCGGGGTCATGCAGCTCTCGTCGCCGAGGGAGTCGGGTTCGAGGACGACCACGGCCGGCCGGTTGCCGATGCCGGAGGCGAACGCGGCGATCCAGCTCCGGTAGTCGGCGGCGCTGCCCGCACCACCGCCGGACTGACCGGCGCAGATGTCCCGGTTGGGGATGTTGTACGCCACCAGGACCGGCAGCTTGCCGGTGGCGGCCGCCGCGCCGGTGTAGGCCCCGGTCGCCGTGCCGATGGCGCCGCTCCAGTTGCCGAACCAGCGCGCCGTCGGCACGTTGGCGATCGACGCCTGGATGGCGGGGGCGCGGCCGTCGCCGCGGTTGGCGTCGACCCACCGCTGTGCGCTGGAGGCGGGGTCGACGTAGAAGCCGTTGGTCATGAGGGTGGGGTCGGCGGCCTGGGCGACGGCGGGGTGGACCGCGGCCAGGAGGGCGGTCAGCGCGGGGGCGAGGAGCAGGGACAGCCGGCGGCTCGACGAGCACATGGATTTCCTCCGCTACGGGGTGGGGGGACGGAAGGTCATGGAAGGGGGCGATCGAATATTTCGATCGACTTTCCGAATGCTGGGGGAAAACTAGGGTCGCCCTCGTTGCCCGTCAAGGCTCGCGGCAGGATCGGGGACCGACCTGCCGGCGGCGCTAGCATCCCTGGCGTACGGCCACCCAAGACGGACTCCGCCCGGCAAGGGCAGTGCAGGAGGAACCCGTGACCAGAGCGGCGACGCTCGCCGAGATCGCGCGGGAGGCAGGAGTCTCCGCGCCGACTGTTTCGAAAGTCCTGAACGGGCGGGCCGATGTCGCCCCGGCCACCCGGGAGCGGGTGGAGGAGCTGCTGCACCGGCACGGCTACCGGCGGCGGGGCGGCGGCCGCCAGGTGAGCCCGCTGCTCGAACTGGTCTTCCACGAGCTGGAGAGCGCCTGGGCGGTCGAGGTGATCCGCGGCGTCGAGAACGTGGTGCGCGAGGAGGGACTGAGCATCGTGCTCTCCGAATCCGCCGGCCGGCTCAGCCCCGGCCAGTCGTGGGTGGACGGGGTCCTCGCCCGCCGGCCGACCGGCGTGGTCCTGGTGCTGTCCGACCTGGAGCGCACGCAGCGGGAGCAACTGGCCGGCCGGGGCATCCCGTTCGTGGTGATGGACCCGGCCGGCGACCCCGGCCAGGACGTGCCCGCCGTCGGCACCACCAACTGGGACGGCGGCCTGGCCGCCACCCGGCACCTGCTCGACCTGGGCCACCGCCGGATCGGCCTGATCGGCGGCCCCGCCCGGATGATGTGCAGCCGGGCCCGGACCGACGGCTACCGGGCGGCGCTCGACATGGCGGGCATCCCGTACGACCCGGAGCTGGTGCGGGCGGGCGACTTCCACCACGAGTCCGGACGCCGGATCGGCCTGGAGCTGCTGGCCCTGCCCGACCGGCCGAGCGCCGTGTTCGCCGGGAACGACCTGCAGGCGCTCGGGTTGTACGAGGCCGCCCGTGAGCTGGGGCTGCGCATCCCCGAGGACCTCAGCGTGGTCGGCTTCGACGATCTGCCGCTGGCCCGCTGGGTGGGCCCGCCGCTGACCACGGTGCGCCAGCCGCTGACGGAGATGGCCGAGACCGCGGCCCGCCTGGCGATCGACCTCGCCCGGGGGGTGCGGCCCGGCACACTCCGGGTCGACCTGGCCACCAGCCTGGTCGAGCGCCGCAGCACCGCGCCGCCCGCGCACGGTTGACGGAGCGTCAGACCGACCCTGCGGTCCCTCAAGGATCAGTCTGGCAGTTCGAAACTTTCGACGACGACTTTCTCCGCTGCTCCGTCCGTCAGGCGTTCGGCTTCCAGGCGAACCACACCGGCGACGCCTCGTTCCCCGGCCGGTTCACCCTCGACGGCACTCCCTGCACCACCGCCTGATGATCGTGGCCCCGGATCACCCCGCCGGAAGCAGCGTGGGGTCGGCCATGATCCGGCGGATCGTCGTCTGCGCCGCTCCCAGCACGGGCCCGCGCCGCCCCAGCGCGGACGGGCGCAGCGCCTCCGGGCTCCAGGGCCGGACGGTGACCCGATCGGCCAGCTCGGCGTGGACCGACGGCAGCAGCCACTCGGCGAGTTCGGCGTAGGCGCCGCCGAGGACGAGGCCGTCCGGGTCGACGAGGTTCACCGCGGACACGAGGGCGAGGCCGAGGGCCCGCCCCGCGCGGTCCAGCGCCCGCAGAGTGGACGGGTGCCCCGCGCCCGCCCGCTCGGCCAGCAGGGCGACGGCGTCCGCGCCCGCCCCGGGACCCTCGGGTCCGAGTCCTGCCTGGAGCAGTACGGCCGCCAGGCCCGCGTACTGCTCCAGGCAGCCGCGCGCGCCACAGGCACAGCGGACGCCGGTCGGATGGACGGGGAGGTGGCCGAGTTCGCCCGCGAAGCCGCGGGCGCCCCGGAAGAGCTGTCCGTCGATGACCAGGGCGGCACCGATTCCGGCCTCGGCGGAGATGTGGACGAAGGTCTCCACCGCCTGCTCCGCGTTCCAGTACTCGGCCAGCGCCCCGAGGTTGGCCTCGTTCTCCGGCTCGGGCACCGTGTCCGGGTCGGGCCAGTGGTCGGCGACGCCGACCCGGTGCCAGCCGAGGTTGGGCGCGTGCTCGACCCTTCCGCCGGGTTCGTCGGGCACGACCCCGGGCACGGCGAGCACCCGTCCCCGGACGCGCAGCCCGAGCCCGGCGGCCTCGGCCTCCGCCTCGGCGGCCAGCGCGGCGGTCTCCGCCAGTACCTGCCCGGCCGTACGCCCGACGTTCGCCCGTTCCACCCGGCGCCAGACGCGCGGTTCTCCGCGCAGGTCCACGACGCAGGCGCCGAGGTGCGTGACGCCGATCTCCAGGCCGAGGCCGGCGGGGCCCTGGTCGCTCACCGACAGCGCGCGTCCGGGGCGGCCGACCCGCCCGCCGGACGCGGCCTCCTCCTCGGTCAGCGCACCCCGCATGATCAGTTCGTCGACCAGCGAGGAGACGGCCGCCCTGGTCAGTCCGACGCGTCCGGCGACGTCCGCGCGGGACAACGGGCGGGACGGCGGGTGGGACGACGGGTGGGACGGCGGGCCGTGCGCGGCGACCGTGCCGAGGACCACCGAGAGGTTCTGCCGGCGCATGTCCTGCTGCGACGCGGGCCCGCTCCCCGGCCCGCTCCTCGCCCTGCCGCCCACTGCCACGTGCCGCTCTCCTACCGCTCCTCGGCCGGGGCTCCCTGCAAGGCTCCGGCCCGACGCAGGGTATCGCCGATCCGTTCGAGCGCTGCCTCGTCCCGTGCCACCGGCTCCAGGACCGGGCCTTCGGCGGTCCGCCAGCGACGCGCCACGGCGTCCGCGGGCTCGCCGGTGAGCAGGGCGGCGGCCTGGGCGGCCGCCCCGAGCGCGACCAGCTCGCGCGCGTGCGGGATCCGGACCGCCCGGCCGGAGAGCCTGAGGACGGTCCGCTGCCAGGCCCGGCCGCGGGCGCCGCCGCCGATCAGGAGCAGCGGCTCGTCGTCCACGAGGCCCCCTCCGGCGCGCAGCACGTCGTCCAGAGCGGTGAGCAGGGCGTGGGCGGCGCCGTCGTAGGCGGCCTGGAGCAGCTGCCCCGGCGTGGTGTCGTGACGCAGTCCGTGGACCAGGCCGGAGGCGGCCGGGAGGTCCGGGGTGCGCTCGCCGTCCAGGTACGGCAGGACGACCGCGCTGCCGCCGTCCTCGACCTCGTCGCGGCCGCGGCCGAGGAGGGCGGCGAAGCGGTCGACCGCGAGGGTGCAGTTGAGCGTGCAGGCGAGCGGCAGCCAGCCGCCGAGGGCGTCGGCGAAGCCCGCGACCGTACCGCTCGGGTCCATGGGCCTGGTCCGGGCGACGGCGTAGACCGTCCCGGAGGTGCCGAGGCTGAGCACCGGCTGTCCGGGCCGCAGACCGAGGCCGAGGGCCGCGGCCATGTTGTCGCCGGTGCCGGTGGCCACCGGCACCCCTTCGCGAAGGACCGTCCCGGCGCGGACGGCGCCGGCCGGGGTGCCCGGCGCGAGGACCCGGGGCAGCAGGGCCGGGTCGAGACCGATGCGGTCGAGGATGTCCTCGTCGTAGCCGTCCGGTCCCCACCAGCCGGTTCCCGACGCGTCACCGCGGTCGGTCACCGCCTCGCCGGTCAGCCGTTCCGTGAGGAAGTCGTGCGGGAGGCGGACGGCGGCGGCGCGGTCGGCGGAGGCCGGCTCGTGGGTGCGCAGCCAGGCCCATTTGGCGGCGGTGAAGGCGGCGGTCGGCAGGCTCCCGGTGCGGCGGACGATCTCCGCCGGGCCGAAGGCGGCGCGCAGCCCGGCCGCTTGGGGGGCCGACCGGACGTCGTTCCACAGCAGCGCCGGACGAACCGGCGCTCCGGCCGCGTCGAGGGTGACCAGGCCGTGTTGCTGGCCGGCGATCGAGACGGCGGCCGCGCGCCCGGCCCAGCCGGTGCGGGCGGGGGGCGCGTCGGGCGCCCCCCCCCCCAGGTAGGGGGGGCGCGGCCGGCCGGGGCCCCCGCGGGCGGGGGGGGGGCCGGGGTGCCCCCCCCCGCCCCGGGGGGGGGGGGGGGGGGCCAGGGCGACCGACGTGTCCGGTTTCGCGTGTTCACATCTGCATTGACCGGATATC
>NZ_JBSGBF010000036.1:0-77507 GCF_053601115.1 Streptomyces sp. NPDC004788 | reverse complement strand
GGTACCGCCGGTGCCACCGCGCCCCGGACCCGACCCGCAGCCGCCACCCGCGCCGCGCCCGGAGCCGCACCCCCAGCATCATCTTGCGTCAACCCTTCGGTTGTCCCCGTGTAGTCGGGAACCACCATACGGCTGAGCGCCTTTCGGCCACATTGCCAGGACCCGGCAGCGAGGACGGGCCCGTCATTGCCGCCGGGACCTGGCGTCCGCCGCCTCCCGCCCGCACGCGTACGCCAGCGCGCTGATCAGCTCCTCCGCGTCGGGCAGCCAGCGGTTCGCCGCCGTGGGCTTACGGGCCCACTGCACCGCCCCGTACCCGCCGACCCGGGTCGGCGGCGCCGCCACGAAGTGCCCCTCGCCGCGCGTGACGAGGTCGATCGCGGACGGCACCCAGCCCAGCTTGCGCACCAGGTCCGGCACCTTGGCCGCGGCGCCGGGCAGCACGAAGAAGAACATCCGGCGGTCCGGCGTGCAGGTCACCGGGCCGAGCGTCAGCTCCATCCGCTCCATCCGGGCGAGCGCGAGGAAGCCGGCCGACTCCGACACCTCGATCGCGTCGAAGGTGCGCCCGGTCGGCAGCAGGATCGACGCCTTCGGCTGCTTCGACCACATCCGGCGGGCCCCGACGGCGCTGCCCGTCGCCTGCGTCGACCAGTCCGGCCTGGCCGGGTGCGCGCCGGGCGCCGGACACGCGTCCGCGCCGCAGGAGCAGCGCTCGCCGCCCTCGACCGGCTCCAGCCAGGTCCCGGGGAACACGTCCCAGTGCCGCTCTTCCGCGTACCGCACCGCGCTGTCCAGCAGCAGCTCGCCGCGCTGCTTGGGGATCTGTGCGGCTTCCGTGACTCCGATGGTCTCTTCCACGACGAGCTCAACTCCCGCCGTCACCTGGGGTTACGGGCGCGGCGCCCCGGCCGGGTGGCGCATCGATCCTGCATGCGGGGCGCACGGGTGCACGGACGGGGGCGCGCGGGGGCAGGTCGAGCGGGCGGGGGGTACGGAAGGGACGGGGGGCGTCGGTGACGTACCGCCGTACCGCGCGTGGGCGGGTGGGGCAGGGCGACCGACGTGTCCGGTTTCGCGTGTTCACATCTGCATTGACCGGATATCAGCCGGGCAGTGATCAGCCAGTCGATCACTTGGATCGCCTCGATCACGCTCATGCGCGGCCTCAGGGGGTAGCAATCATGGCAGCCAGGCCACTCGTCGCCCGCCAGCCCAACGAACGGCTGCAGGCGCTCATCCAGGAAGCCGGGTGCTCCAACGCCGGCCTCGCCCGCAGGGTCAACATGGTCGGCGCGGAGCGCGGCCTCGACCTGCGCTACGACAAGACGTCGGTGGCGCGCTGGCTGCGCGGGCAGCAGCCGCGCGGCCGGGCGCCGGGCATCATCGCCGAGGCCCTCGGCCGCAAGCTCGGCCGCACGGTCACCATCGACGAGGTCGGCATGGCCAACGGCCGCAACCTCGCCTCCGGCGTCGGCCTCCAGTTCGCGCCGACCGTGCTCGGGGCCATCGAGCAGGTCTGCGAGCTGTGGCGCAGCGACGTCGGCAGACGGGACTTCCTGTCCGCCTCGACGGTCGCCGCCTCCGCGCTCGTCGAGCCCAGCCGCGACTGGCTGATCACCGGCGCCGACCCGCAGGTCGCCCGGCACGCCGGGGCCCGGGTCGGGGCGTCGGACGTGGCGGCGGTACGGGCGATGACGGCCGCCCTGGTCGACCTGGACCGCAAGTTCGGCAGCGGGCACGTGCGCCCGGTGGTCGTCCACTACCTCAACAGCGTGGTGTCGGGCATGCTCTCCGGCTCCTACCGCGAGGCCGTCGGCCGCGAGCTGTTCGCCGCGGTCTCCCGGCTCACCGAACTCGCCGGCTACATGGCGGTCGACACCGGCCAGCCGGGACTCGCCCAGCGCTACTACATCCAGGCGCTGCGGCTCGCGCAGGCCGGCGGCGACCGGGCCTACGGCGGTTACGTGCTGGCCGCGTCGATGAGCCACCTCGCGGCCCAGCTCGGCAACCCACGGGAGATCGCGCAGCTCGCGCGGGCCGCGCAGGAGGGCGCGCGCGGGCAGGTGCCGCCGCGCGCGGAGGCGATGTTCCTCGCCGCCGAGGCCCGCGGGCACGCGCTGCTCGGCGACGCCCGTGCCTGCGAGCTGGTCGCGGGCCGGGCCGAGGAGGCCCTGCAGCGGGCCGACCCGGACGCCGGCGACGACCCGTCCTGGATCGCCCACTTCGACGAGGCGTACCTCGCGGACGAGCTGGCGCACTGCCACCGCGACCTGGGCCAGGGCCGGGAGGCGGCCCGGGCGGCCGAGCGGTCCCTGGCCGGCCACCCCGAGTCGCGGGTCCGGCGGCGGGCGATCGGCCTGGCGCTGCTCGCCTCGGCGCAGGTCCAGCAGCGCGAGGTCGAGGAGGCCTGCCGGACCGGCACCCGCGCCCTGGAGATGCTGGGCACGCTGCGGTCCTCGCGGGGCACGGAGTACCTGGGCGACCTGAAGGACCGCCTGGAGCCGTTCGCGGGGGAGGCGGTGGTGCGGGAGTTCGGGGCGCGGCTCGACCTGCACGCGGCGTAGGACACGCGCGGACGGCGCGGCGGACGACAGGGCGTACGAAAGGGCGTACGGCGCGGGGCCCGTCCGTACGTCACACCCGTACGTCACACCTGCGTCACACCGGGTCGGACGTGTGTGCGGCGGCCCGGGGGCACCCGGTAGCGTGAGCCGACGATTCCGTAGCCAGAGCAAGAACGCCCAGCAGTCCAGCACACAGGAGTCCCGGTGACGCACAGCGGACAGGGGCCGGAGCAGCAGTATCCGGCCGCTCAGCCCCTCCCCCCTGAGGTGACCCCTGGTGGCTCCTCGGACGCCCAGGCCACGCAGTACCTGCCGCCGGTCCCGGCGCAGCCGCCGGCCGCGCCGCCGCCGCAGCCCGGCTACGGCTATCCGCAGGCCGCCCCGCAGCAGCCGCAGCCGCAGCCGGGGTACGGCTACCCCGGCCCGGACTCCCAGGCCACGCAGTTCATCGCGCCGGTCGCGGACTCCCAGGCCACGCAGTACATCCCGCCGGTCGCCGCCGGGCCCGACGCCCAGGCGACCCAGTACCTGGCTCCCGTGCCGCCGCAGGCTCCGGTGCCGCCCCAGGCTCCGGTGCCGCCCCAGGTGCCGCAGGAGCGGCCGCCGCTCGCCGACTTCGACAACCTGTTCCGCAGCGAGACCCCGCAGCCCCCGGCCCCGCGGCCGGCCCAGCAGCCCGGTTACGGCTACCCGCAGGCGCCGCCGCCGCAGGCGACCGCGCAGTTCCAGCCGCCGCAGCCGCCGCCCCCGCAGCAGCAGTACGGCTACGAGGACGCGTACTACGACGACGAGCCCGAGCCGCCGCGCCGCAAGTCGCCCCTCGCGCTGATCGCGGGTGTCGTCGCGGGCTGCGCCGTGATCGGGCTCGCGGCGGGCGCGCTGCTCAGCGGCGGGGACGACGACAAGAAGGACACGGCCGGCGGCGGGCAGAACGTGGCCGCGAGCTCGGCCGCGCCCTCCGGCTCCGCGGGCGAGCCGAGCGAGCAGGCCGCCGACCCGGTGAAGGCCCAGGCGGAGGCCCTGGACAAGCTGCTCGCGGACAGCAACAACAGCCGCGACACGGTGATCCGCTCGGTCGGGAACATCCGGCAGTGCGAGGACCTCGACCAGGCCGCCACCGACCTGCGCGGCGCGGCCCAGCAGCGCCGCGAGCTCGTCACCCGGCTCCAGTCGCTCTCCGTGGACAAGCTGCCGAACAGCACGGCGCTGTCCGCCTCCCTCGTCAAGGCGTGGGAGGCGTCGGCCGCCGCCGACGCCCACTACGCGGCCTGGGCGGACCAGGCGAACGGCAACAAGAAGCTCTGCAAGGGCGGCCACGCCCGGCACACCGGCGAGACGAACGCGGGCGACAGCAAGAGCCTGGAGGCGACGGCCGCGAAGAAGACGGCGGCCGGGCTGTGGAACCCGACCGCCGAGAAGTACGGACTGACGAAGCGCAACTACACCCAGCTCTGACGGGGCCGGCGGACCTGGCCGCCAGGGGGTGTCCGGCGACCCTACGGCGCGGCCAGGACCGTCTCGCCGACGTCGACGAAGCCGGGCTTCTCCGCCACCAGGCGTCCGTCCCGTACGACCTGGAAGGTCACGTCGTGGTTGACGATGCGGGGGAAACCGGGGGCGCCGAGCAGGTCGTCGTACCGCCAGCGGAGCGGGGGCGTCAGGCCGCCGGTGTCGATCTTCGTGCCCTCGTCGAGCGCGTGCGAGAGCTGGAGTCCGGTGATCCTGTCGCTGTCGAGCGACTCGATGAGCTGCTTGAGGACCGTGTAGGCGATCCAGGTGGTCTGCACGCCCGTGTCGGTCGGGTCGACGCGGTTGTCGGCGAAGGCGTGCTCCTTGATCACCTTGCGCATCGGGTCCCACGCCTTGTCGTCGGCCTGCGGGTACCAGCCGGTGACGTAGGCGCCCTCGAAGGGGCTGTGCGGGCCGCCGGTGCGGTCGATGAGCGGCTGGTCGACGCTGCCGAGGACGGAGGAGATCCGGACGGAGCCGCTGCCGCTCCGCTTGGGCAGGCGCCGGAAGGAGTCGAAGAACGTCTGGGTGCGCTCGCCGAGCACGGCGGTGACGCAGCCCTCGTCGCCGCCCGCCCGGGCCCGGGCGCGGGTGGCCTGCTGGGTGTACTCGCCGGCGTCCTCGACGGCCGGGATGTCGACGGCGCTGCGGTGGTCGGCCTTGCGGAGCCCGGAGTTGAGCAGGTCGGGCAGCCGGTCGCCGGCGATGGTGTCCGGGCGGACCAGGGAGACCTTGCGGCAGCTCGCGGCGAGCTGCATGCCGTGGCCGGCGATGAGGGAGGCCACGCCGCCGTTGACGGGGTAGGAGAGCGGGCTGGTGAACTCGTCCTCGGAGATGCCGTAGCCGCCGATGTACGGGATGTCGGCGGCCTCCAGCGGGGCCATGAAGGCGTTGCCGTTCTGGCTGTACGAGCCGACGACGGCGACCGCGCCCTCGTGGACGGCCCGGCGGGCGCACGCGGCGGCGCCGGCGGTGGTGTTCTCTTCGTTGCAGGTGAGCACGCGGAGCTCGTGGCCGTTGATGCCGCCGTTGGCGTTGACCCAGCGGGCATAGGCCTTGGCCATGGCGGGCATGCCGGGCATGTTGGTGGCGCGGGTCTGGTCAGGAGCCCAGGTCATGACGGTGACGGGCTCCCTGGAGCCCCCCGTGGCCCCAGGGAGTACGCCGCAGCCGGTGAGCAGCGACGCTGCGGCCGCCGCTGTCGTGACGTACGCGATGAGGGAAGTGAGTCGCCTACCGGTCATGGGCATGCACACTTCCGCCTCACGGGTAACGCGGTGGTGAGCCTGATGCAACGGTGGGTGACGTCAAGGTGAATTGCAGGGGTCGGCCGAGGCCGGGAACCGCGCTGTCGGAGGGGGAACGTACGATCGAACGGTGTCCAGCTCCACGTCCCCTTCAGTGAACTCTTCCCGTCGCGGCCGTCGCTCCTCCACCATGGGCGGCATGCCGCTGAACGACATGCCGTGGTGGCGCTGGCGCGCGAACGTGCGCTCGGCGCTGCACATGCTCTCGGACCCGGGGTTCCACGAGACCGCCTGGCTGGCCGGCCAGGAGGGGTACGGGGACATCACCGACGCCGTGTACCGGCTGGTGGAGGACACCTGGCTGGACAACTGGTCCGCCGAGAAGTACGTGGGGACGATCTTCCGCGACTCCGGCGAGGCCGCGCTCGTCGACGTCGCCGTCCTGCGCGTGCTGCGGATCATGCACCAGGTCGGCGCGGACGCGCCGGTCTCCGCGTATCTGGAGCACCACGGCTGGCCGGAGGCGGTGCGGGCCGCGCGCGAGGCGCACATACGCATGGCGACGGCCGACGGGGACGACCCGGACGCGCCGCCGCGCTCGCTGGAGGTGCTGCGGATCATGACGCGGTCCGCCTGACGGACGGTCCGCCTGACGGACGGGGCGGCGTTCGCCGGCGCTCGCTGTGGCAGGCTAGGCAGATGACCGACCAGTACGTCCTCACCCTTTCCAGCCCCGACAAGCAGGGCATCGTGCACGCCGTGTCGAGCTACCTCTTCATCACGGGTTGCAACATCGAGGACAGCCAGCAGTTCGGAGACCGTGACACCGGTCTCTTCTTCATGCGGGTCCACTTCTCGGCCGAGGCCCCGGTCACGGTGGAGAAGCTGCGCGCGAGCTTCGCCGCGGTCGGCGACTCCTTCTCGATGGACTGGCAGATCAACCGGGCCGACGAGCGGATGCGCGTCGTGCTGATGGTGTCGAAGTTCGGCCACTGCCTGAACGACCTGCTGTTCCGCTCGCGGATCGGCGCCCTGCCGGTCGACATCGTCGCGGTGGTGTCCAACCACACCGACTTCGCCGAGCTGGTGGGCTCGTACGGGATCCCGTTCCGGCACATCCCGGTCACCAAGGACACCAAGGCGGCGGCCGAGGCGGAGCTCCTGGAGCTGGTCCGCGAGGAGCGCGTCGAGCTGGTCGTCCTCGCCCGTTACATGCAGGTCCTCTCCGACGACCTGTGCAAGCAGCTCTCCGGCCGGATCATCAACATCCACCACTCCTTCCTGCCGAGCTTCAAGGGCGCCAAGCCCTACCACCAGGCCCACGCCCGCGGCGTGAAGCTCATCGGCGCCACCGCCCACTACGTGACGGCCGACCTCGACGAGGGCCCGATCATCGAGCAGGAGGTCGAGCGGGTGGGCCACGAGGTCACGCCGGACCAGCTGGTCGCGATCGGGCGGGACGTGGAGTGCCAGGCGCTGGCGCGGGCCGTGAAGTGGCACGCGGAGCGTCGCATCCTGCTGAACGGGCGGCGCACCGTCGTCTTCGCGTAGCGCCGGGGCGGGGGCGGAGACGCCCTCGCCCGCTACATCCGGCTCAGCGACGCCGCCGCGAACAGCACGTCCCTGATCGCCTCGCGGTCGCCGTCCTGGCCCGCGGCCGCTTCCTCCGGCGGGATGTGGCCCGCGACGAGCTGGCAGAACTCGACGCCGTCCATGGCGACCTGGGCCACCGCGTGGTCCCGGGAGCCGAGGGCGGCGGGGGAGTCCAGGGCGATGAACCAGTGCCCGCCGCCCGCGCCCTCGATCTCCAGGTGGAGGGAGCGGCCCGGGGAGCCGGCCGTGACGAGTTCGCGGGGCGGGGCGGCCAGACCCGCGCGACGGCGCCCGGCGAGCGCGGCCGGGAGCTGACGGGCCGCGAGGTCGATCATGCGGTGCAGATGCGCGCCGCTGGGCGGCTCGTACGGATAGTCCACCGCCTCCGCGATGTCCCCGGCGTGCAGCCAGCACTCGAAGGCCCGCTCCAGGAGCGCGTCCCGCAGCGGCATCGCGAAGTCCCCGTAGGTCACGGTCAGGTCGGCGACGCCACGCCCGGCGAACGACACCGTGCGGATCAGGGTGTGGCCCTGCTCCCGCCACGGTTCGCGGATCGTACGGGTCGGCGGCCGGACCGCGGCGTTCCAGTACGCCTCGGTCCGCTCGGCCGGCGACAGTTCGCCGACGCCCTTGCCCAGCGGGTCGTCGAGCCCGAGCGACGCCGCCACCAGGCCGTCCACGGCGAGGAGATGGCCGATGACCCCGGCCACGGTCGTCTTCCGGTTCACCCGCCGCTCGCCCTCGAACCACTTGAGCCGCACCGGCGCGTGCCACTCCGCCTCGCCGATGTCGCGGAGCAGCGCGTCGAGCCGGGCGGTCTCCGCGTCGTAGGGGGTCGCCCACGCCGGCACCGGGATCCGGGCCGGGCGGCGGCCGAGACAGTTCTCCAGGACGCGGGAGCGCAGCAGCGGGTCCAGGTCCAGATCGCGCTCGGCGTGCAGCAGTCCGACGGCGTCGCGCAGCCGCAGCGCCTCCTCCGCGCACGGGGCGCACTCGGTGAGGTGCTCCTCGACCGCCCGGGTCTCGGCGGCCGAGCAGGCCGACAGCGCCCAGGCCCCGAGCAGGGACTTGAGCACCCGGTGCGGGAGTTCCGGTACGGGCTCCGCCTCGGCGGGTTCGGGGCTCGCCGGCTCCGGCTCGGGCTCCACCGGCCCGCTCGTCGTTACGAAGGGCGCCGTCAGGTCCGCGTGGTCGTCCGCCGCCGGGCGCGGGCCCGGTATCCACGGAGCGCGCGCGACCTCCTCGGGATCGTCGTTCGCCCCGCTCACAGCGCCCGTCCGTAGCCGCCGTGGCCGGGCGGCGACGAGCCTTCGAGCGGCCGCGTGTTGGCCGTCGAGAGCAGCTGGAGCCCGAGCCGCAGCCGACGCCGTGCCTCGTCCTCGGTCACCCCGAGGTCCGCGGCCGTCTGCCGGTAGTCCCGGCGCTGGAAGTACGCCAGCTCCAGGGCCTGCCGCAGCGGCGTCGGCATGGACGTCACGATGTAGTCGGCGCGGGCCGCGACCGAGGCCCGGCGCACCTTCTGCTCCAGCTCCTCCGCCGAGCCCTCGCCGCTCTCCGCGAAGGCGAGCGCCTCCGCCTGCCGCAGCCGGTGCACGGCCTGCCGCTGGGTGAGCCGGGCGACCCAGGCACGCATGTTGCCCTGCTTGGGGTCGTACGCGTCGGGGTTCTCCCAGATGTAGCCGAAGACCTCGCGGGTGACCTGGTCGGCCGCGTCGTCGTCGTCGAGCACCCGGTGGGCGAGGCTGTGCACGAGCGACGCGAACCTGTCGTAGAGCTCGCCGAGCGCGGCCGCCTCACCGCGCGCGAGCCGCTGCTGCATCCTGCGGTCCCAGCGCGGTGGTGTGTCCTTCGCCGCCATCCGAGGCCCTCCCGACAGCCCTTGCCCGACCCGAGTTCCTTCCCCAAAGTAATGTGCCCGACCCCCGGCACGCCCCTGTTTGCCACAAGTGCGCTCTTGACGCGCCGCGGGATGGTAAGGAAAGCGACAACCCTGGAGCCGGGGGTTTGGGAGCGGTGCGAACGGGCAGCGGGAGGGGACGGGAACGCCAGCCTCCGTTTGCTCCCCCTTCTGTGCCCTTGCCCCTTGCTTCGAAAGGCGCCGCTCGTGACGATCCAGGTCGACGAGGACGAGCAGGACCCATGGACCGTGCTGCACATCAGCGGGGAGCTTGATCTCGCGACCTCCCCGCTGATCCGCAGACGCCTCCACGCCGTCGTCGCCGTCGGCCGCCACGACGTGGTGCTCGACCTCTCCACCGTCCGCTTCTGCGACTCCAGCGGCGTCGGCGTCCTGGTCGCCGCCCGCCGCCTGATGCGCTCCTGCGGCGGCCGCCTCCGGCTGATCCTGCCCGCCCGCGGCGCCGAGGACGGGGCGCACGTGAACCGCGTCCTCGCCGCGCTCGGCGTGCGCCGCCTCTTCGAGGTGTACGCCGACGTGCCGGCCGCCCTCGACGACGCGGCCGAGCCGCTGTCCGCCTGACGACTGCTAGGACCGGGCCCCGTCCCCGTACCGCTCGCGCAGCTTGTACTTGAGCACCTTCCGCAGCGTCTCGTTGCGCGGCAGCGCGTCCACCACCTCCAGCTGTTCCGGCAGCTTGAAGACCGACAGGCCCGCCTTCCGCAGGAAGGCCGTGACCTCGGCCAGGGTCAGCGGCTCGGCGCCCGGGGGCTGTTCGACCACCGCGCAGACGCGCTCGCCGCGTTCGGGGTCGGGCAGTCCGATGACGGCGGCGTCGCCGACGCCCGGGTGCTCGTGCAGCAGGTCCTCGATCTCCTTGGCGGAGATGTTCTCCCCCTTGCGGATGATGATGTCCTTGATCCGCCCGGTGAGGACCAGGTGGCCGCTCGGCGTCAGGTGCCCCACGTCTCCCGTGACGAGGAAGCCGTCCTCGTCGAAGGCGGCCGCGGTCTGCGCCGGGTCGAGGTAGCCGCGGCAGACCGCCTCGCCGCGCAGCCGTACCTCGCCGTCGGCCGTGATCCGGATCTCCATGCCGGCGGGCGGGCGGCCCTCGGTCGTCGCCAGGTTCTCGGCGGTGTCGCCCGGGTCGCCCATGGTGATCATCGGGACCTCGGTCATGCCGTAGCCATGGGTGAGCTGGCAGCCCAGCTCGCGGACGACCGCGTGGTAGATCTCCGGCGGCTTGGGCGCGCCGCCGCCCGCGAGGAGGCGGAGCGTGGGGATGACCGGCTCGCCCGGCCGCTTGCGCTGCTCGGCCAGGAACATCGCGTAGAAGGCGGTGGACCCGCCGGCCACGGTGACGCCGTGCTTGCGGTACTCGTCGAGCGCCCCGGGCAGCGCGAACTGCTCGAACATGACCGCGGGGAAGCCGTAGAGCAGCAGCATCACCGTGTAGTCGGGCCCGGCGATGTGCGCGTACGGGAAGGCCATCGAGCCGACGTCCTCGGCGGTGAGGTGCAGCGCGTGGGCGAGGCAGGAGCCGCCCGCCAGCAGTGAACGGTCGGTGTGCAGCACGCCCTTGGGGTCCGAGGTCGTCCCCGAGGTCCAGTAGATCCAGCGGACGTCGGTGCCGGAGGCGGGCGGAGGCGGGAGCACGGCCGGGTCGCCGTCGGGCATGCCCTCGGGGTCGTACGCCTCGAAGATCCCGCGCGCCCCGAGCCGCCGGGCCATCGCGGTGTGGTCGAAACCGCGCCAGACGCCGGGCACGGCGAAGAACTCGGCGCCGGACTCGCGCAGCGCGAAGCCGACCTCCTTGTCCCGGTAGAAGGGGATGACCGGGGTCTGTACGGCGCCGAGGCGGGCGAGCGCGAAGGAGAGCACCGCGGTCTCGATCCGGGTCGGCAGCTGCCAGGCGACGACGGTCCCGGGCCGCACGCCCCTCCCGTACAGCCCGGCGGCCACCCGCTCGGCCCGGTCGCGCAGCTCGCCGAAGGTGAGGGTCCGGTCGCCCTGGAGGAACACGGGCCGGCCGGGCGTGAGGGCGGCGCGGCGCTCGACGAGCTCCCAGAGCGTGCGGGACGCGCCCAGGGCGTGTGCGGTCTCGGCCGCGGTCGGTGTCTCGGACTCGGGCATGCCCTACTCCTTTCGACTGACGGGTCGTCAGATCGTGCGGAGAGCGTAGAGGGACGGTCCTTGTCGGTCCAGATGCGCGGGGCTAGCCTGAAGGCGCGTCCGTATCTGACGGGTCATCAGAAACAGAGTGGCCCCGGCACCGGGAGTTGAGTCCATGACGGAACTGCCCCGCATCATCAGCGTCGACGACCACGTGATCGAGCCCGCGCACCTCTTCGCCACCTGGCTCCCCGCCCGCTACCGCGACCGCGGCCCGCAGCCCCTCACCGCCGGGATCGGCGAGCTCGCCTACGTCGGCGGCAAGTACCAGATCACGATGGATCCCGACGGGCCGCCCACCGACTGGTGGATCTACGAGGACCTGAAGTTCCCGTACAAGCGGAACATCGCCGCCGTCGGCTTCGACCGGGACGACATGACCCTGGAGGGCATCACCCGCGAGGAGATGCGCCGCGGCTGCTGGGACCCGGTCGCGCGGCTGAGGGACATGGACCTCAACCACGTCGAGGCGTCGCTCTGCTTCCCGACCTTCCCCCGCTTCTGCGGACAGACCTTCGCCGAGGCCAAGGACAAGGAGGTCGCGCTCGCCTGCGTGCGCGCCTACAACGACTGGATGGTCGAGGAGTGGTGCGGCGCCAGCGGCGGCCGGCTCGTCCCGCTGTGCATCATCCCGCTGTGGGACATCGACCTCGCCGTGGCCGAGATCCGGCGCAACGCGGCCCGCGGGGTCAGGGCCGTCACGTTCTCCGAGATCCCGACGCACCTCGGGCTCCCGTCGATCCACTCCGGCTACTGGGACCCGTTCTTCGCCGTCTGCCAGGAGACCGGGACCGTCGTCAACATGCACATCGGCTCGTCCTCGCAGATGCCGGCCGCCTCGCCCGACGCGCCACCCGCCGTCCAGGCCTCGCTCAGCTTCAACAACGCGATGGCGTCGATGATGGACTTCCTCTTCTCCGGGGTCCTGGTGAGGTTCCCGCGGCTGAAGCTCGCGTACAGCGAGGGCCAGATGGGCTGGATCCCGTACGCCCTCGAACGCGCCGACGACGTGTGGGAGGAGCACCGCGCCTGGGGCGGGGTGCGCGATCTGATCCCGGAGCCGCCGTCCACGTACTACTACCGGCAGATCTTCTGCTGCTTCTTCCGCGACAAGCACGGCATCGCCTCGCTGGACGTCGTCGGGCGGGACAACGCCACCTTCGAGACCGACTACCCGCACGTCGACTCGACCTTCCCGCACACCAAGGAGGTCGCGCTCGACCATGTGAAGGGCCTCGACGACGAGACCGTCTACAAGCTGATGCGCGGCAACGCCATCCGCATGCTCGGCCTGGACCTCGACCGGGACCGGCGCTGATGGAGCTCGCCTACACGGAGGAAGAGGAGGAGTTCCGGGCCGGGCTGAGGGACTGGCTCGCGCGGACCCTCCCCGCGCTGCCGCCGAAGCCCGACCCGCTCGACTGGCCGGCCCGGCGCGCGTACGACTGCGGCTGGCAGCGGCGGCTCTACGACGCGGGGTACGGGCACGTGCACTGGGACGCCTCGCCGACGCAGCGGCTGATCTTCCTGGAGGAGACCGAACGGGCCGGCGCCCCGTACGTCGGCGCCAACTTCGTGGGCCTCCTCCACGCGGGACCCACCATCGCCGCCGAGGGCACCGCCGGGCAGCGGGCCCGCTGGCTGGAGCCGGTCCTGCGCGGCGACGAGGTGTGGTGCCAGGGCTTCAGCGAGCCCGACGCCGGGTCCGACCTGGCGTCGCTCCGGACGAAGGCCGTCCGGGACGGCGACCACTACGTCGTCACCGGCCAGAAGATATGGACCTCGCACGCCGAGATAGCCGACTGGTGCGAACTCCTGGTGCGGACGGACCCCGACGCGCCGAAGCACCGCGGCATCACCTGGCTCGCGATGCCCATGTCCGCGCCCGGGATCACGGTCCGGCCGCTGCGCACGCTCGCCGGGTCGGCGGAGTTCGCCGAGGTGTTCCTCGACGAGGTGCGGGTGCCCGTCTCCCACCGCGTCGGCGCGGAGAACGACGGCTGGCGGGTCACCATGGTCACCCTCTCCTTCGAGCGCGGCACCGCCTTCGTCGGCGAGGTCGTCGCCTGCCGCCGGGTCCTCGGCGAACTCGCCCGCACGGCCCGCAAGAACGGCCGCTGGGACGATCCCGTCCTGCGCCGCCGGCTCGGGCGGCTCGGCGCCGAGTTCCAGGCGCTGTGGCGGCTCACCCAGTGGAACGTCAGCGAGGCGCAGGCCACCGGCGGCGTCCCCGGCGTCGGCGGCTCCGTCTTCAAACTGCGCTACTCGCACGCCCGCCAGGAGCTGTACGACACGGCCGCCGCCGTCCTCGGGCCCGACGCGCTCGACCTGGCGCGCGACTGGAACCTCGACCGGCTGTCCTCGCTCTCGTACACGATCGCCGCGGGCACCTCGCAGATCCAGCAGAACATCGTCGCCGAGCGCATCCTCGGCCTGCCGAAGGGCCGGTGAACCGACGCATGGACTTCCGACTCACCGAGGACCAGCAGGCGCTCAGGCGCGGGGTACGGGAGCTGCTCGCCGCCCGCTTCGGGCGGGCGGCCCTCCGGGCGGCCGTGGACGCCGGCGGGGTGCTCGACCGGGCGCTGTGGCGGGAGCTCGGCGCGGCCGGGTTCTTCGCGCTGCGGCTCCCGGAGGCGGCCGGCGGGGTCGGGCTCGGGCTGCCCGAGGCGGTCCTCGTCTTCGAGGAGGCCGGCCGGGCGCTGCTGCCGGGCCCGCTCGTGGCCACGCACCTGGCGGCGGGGCGGGTGCCGGGCGCGGCCGAGGGCGAGGCGGTGGTGGCGCGGGCCGACGGCGAGCTCGTGGAGTGGCTGGACGCGGCGGACGCGGTCCTGGGCGACGCGACCGGGGCCGTACCCATGCGGTCCGTCGACCCGCTGACCCCGCTGCACCGGCTGCCCGGCGGACCCGCGCGCGCCGAGGCGGACACGGCCTCCCTGCTCACCGCCGCCGAGCAGCTCGGCAGCGCCGCCCGCACCACCGAGCTCGCGGTCGGGTACGCACGCGTGCGCGAGCAGTTCGGGCAGCCGATCGGTGCTTTTCAGGCCGTCAAGCAGTTGTGCGCGCAGATGCTCGTACGAACGGAAGTAGCCCGGGCCGCCGTCTACGCCGCCGCCGTCACCGCGGACCCGGTGGAGATCGCGGGCGCCCGGCTGCTCGCCGACGAGGCGGCGGCCGGCTGCGCCCGGGACTGCCTCCAGGTGCACGGCGGCATGGGCTTCACCTGGGAGGCCGATGTCCATCTGCACCTGAAACGGGCCTGGGTGCGGGCCGGGCGCGGGCTCGGCGGGGCGGTGGCGGAGGAGCGGGTGGCGGCGGCCCTGGAGCCGGCACCGTAACGCGGTCGGGCCGGAGGATCACGCAGCGTCGATATCGGGTTGTGTCCTTCGGCGGGGTCGTCACGGGCCGGAGTCGACCCCGGCCTCCGGTACGCTCCGTTGGATGCGAGTGCTTGTGGGCCCGGATCACGCCGGTGCCGCCCCTACGGCGGCTCCGGGGCCCGGAATGTCCGCCGTTCGCGCCCCCTGGCGCCGTTTTGCGCGCCTCTGTTCGACTCCCCGCAACGTGCGTCGCACAGTATGGACCATGCGTACTCCTTCGCGCTGGAATATGCCCGAAGCGCTTGTTGCGGTGACTGTACGTCAACCATGCTGTCTCACAAGGGAATCACGTTCCGTTAGGTCGTCGAGGACGCCGGTTCGGATGGTGTGAACGGTGCAGGTGCTTCAGGTTCAGTTGGAGGTCGGGGCGGACCCGGCAGAGGTGGGCCGCGCCCGGCGTTGGGCGCGTTCGCGGCTGGCCGGGTCGGGCATAGGCGATGACGAGCCGCTCGCGGAGACGCTGGTGCTGCTCATCTCCGAGCTCGTGACCAACGCGGTGGTGCACACGGGCTGTCCGGCCGTGCTGCGGATGCTGTTCGGCGGGGGCGGCGTGCGGGTCGAGGTCGCCGACCGCAGCGACCGGCCGCCGCGGCCCCGGCACGCGGCCGGCGAGGACACCAACGGGCGCGGCCTGGAGCTCGTGGACGGTCTCGCGGACCGCTGGGGCTGGCAGCGCGAAGGGGCGGGCAAGAGCATCTGGTGCGAGGTGGACCGGGCTCCGGCCGGGTCGCCGGCGGCGCCGGAATCCGTCGCGGTGTCACCCACCCGGGCGTGGTGTTGACGGTTCGTGGCGAATTGATCACTCTTGGGTGAGCGATTCGTTCTGCGAGGGGAGTCGAGGGGCGCGGCCCCTCGGCGAGCGCGGGTCGTGACGGGTGGCGGCTGCGACGTGCCGTGCTCGGGGCGCGCGCGAGTGCCGCCGCCACCCGCGGTTCTTTTCTTGTGACGTCTACAGGATCGCCACCGGCGCCACCGGCGTGCCCGTGCCGCCCACGAAGGGCTCGGGCATGGCGGAGAGCAGGAAGGCGTACCGCCGCGTCTGTGCACAGGCTGTGGACAGCGCCTCCAGATTCCAGTTCTGCCCCTGGAGCATCCCCATCTCGACGAGGTCGAGGGCGTGCACGGGCAGCCACAGGTCCTCGATCTCCGGCGGGAAGATCTCGAAGGTGAGCGTGTCGTTGGCGACCGCCGCCACGTCCCGGGCGTGGAACCACTCGGGCGTACGGACGGACAGGCCGGGTGACGGGAACGCGTAGCCGTGTCTGTCGCCGGCCAGGTACACCTGCAGCTGCCCGGTCCGTACGAGCACGATGTCGCCGGACCGGACCGTGACCCCGCCGAACTCGGCCGCCTCGTCCAGGTCCTCGGGTGTCACGGCGTGGTCGCCGGGCAGCCGGTCCACGCCCTTGGCCGCCGCCACGTCGAGCAGCACGCCCCGGCTGACGACGTGCCGTGCGGTGTGGATGCCGCTGAACTCGGAGCGGCCGTGCGCGGTGACCGTGCCGGCCGGGCGTCCGTTGTAGATCCGGCCCGAGTGCGAGACATGGGTGAGCGCGTCCCAATGGGTGCCCGCCTGGAGGCCGAGGGTCACGGCGTCGTCGCTGGTGGCGACCGTGCCGGGGCCGAACAGTTCCTGATTGATCTGCACCATCGTGTGCAGCGGGTTGACCCGGCCGGGGATCATGCCGGTCTGCACGCCGTCCTGCTTGAGGTCGACGGCGAGCGGGATCCGCTGCCCGGTGCGGACGGTGGCGGCGGCCTCCCGCACCACCTCGTCGGTGATCAGGTTCAGCGTGCCGATCTCGTCGTCCCGGCCCCAACGCCCCCAGTTGTTGACGCGTTTGGCGATCTCGTGGAATTCGGGTGGAAGGGGCATCGGGCGCCTCCGGGGTCTTGTTCTCCAGTATCTGACGGGCCGTAGAATCCTGCCGACGAAGGAATCTAACGGACCGTCAGAAACCCGGGAAGGGGCCGGTCGTGGGGAACTTCTTGGCAGGAAAGGTCGTCGCGGTCACGGGCGCCGGGCGGGGCATCGGCCGCGCCGTCGCCCTCGCCTGCGCGGCGGAGGGCGCGAAGGTCGTCGTCAACGACTACGGGGTGTCCATCGAGGGCGCCGAGCCCACCAGCGAGATCGCCGAGTCCGTGGTCAAGGAGATCGAGGCGGCGGGTGGCGTGGCGGTCGCCGTCGCCGACGACATCTCGACGATGGCGGGCGGACAGCGGATCGTCGACGTGGCGCTCGCCGAGTACGGGCGGATCGACGGCGTCGTGTGCGTGGCCGGCATCCTGCGCGAGCGGATGCTCTTCAACATGTCCGAGGAGGAGTGGGACCCCGTCGTCGCCACCCACCTCAAGGGCACCTTCACCGTCTTCCGCGCCGCGTCCGCCGTCATGCGCCGGCAGGGCTCCGGCACGCTCATCGGCTTCACCAGCGGCAACCACCAGGGCTCCGTCGCCCAGGCCAACTACTCCGCCGCCAAGGGCGGCATCATCTCGCTCGTCCGCAGCGCGGCGCTCGGGCTCCACAAGTACGGGGTCACCGCGAACGCGGTCGCGCCGGTCGCCCGTACCCGCATGTCGGCCAACGTGCCGATGACGCTGAAGGAGATCGGCGAGCCGGAGGACGTCGCCGCGCTCGTCGTCTACCTGCTCTCCGACCGGGCCAGGGCCGAGAAGATCACCGGCCAGGTCTACACGATCGCCGGCCCCAAGATCGCCGTCTGGGCCCAGCCGCGCGAGCTGCGCGCCGGATACGCCGAGGGCGGCGCGTGGACGCCGGAGCGGATCGCGGACTTCCTGCCCGGGACGGTCGGCATCGACCCGATGCCGCTGCTCCGGCAACTGGAGGAGATGGCGCGGGCGGCGGCGGCCGGTGACCGCCCCAACGCACGGAAGGAGAGCGGCCGATGAGAGGCGTCGTCTTCGACGGCAAGGAGGTCCGGGTCGTCGACGACCTGGAGGTCCGCGACCCCGGCCCCGGCGAGGTGCTCGTCGGCATCCGGGCCGCCGGGCTCTGCCACAGCGACCTGTCCGTCGTGGACGGGACGATCCCGTTCCCGGCGCCCGTCGTCCTCGGCCACGAGGGCGCCGGTGTCGTCGAGGCCGTCGGCCCCGGCGTCACCCATGTCGCCCCGGGCGACCACGTCGCCCTGTCCACCCTCGCCAACTGCGGCGCCTGCGCCGACTGCGACCGCGGCCGGCCCACCATGTGCCGCAAGGCGATCGGCAGGCCCGGCCGGCCGTTCACCCGCGCGGGCACCCCGCTCTTCCAGTTCGCGTCGAACTCCTCCTTCGCCGAGCGGACCGTCGTCAAGGCCGTGCAGGCGGTGCGGATCCCCGAGGACATCCCGCTCACCTCGGCCGCGCTCATGGGCTGCGGCGTCCTCACGGGCGTCGGCGCCGTCCTCAACCGGGCGAAGGTCGCGCACGGCGAGACCGTCGTCGTCATCGGCACCGGCGGCATCGGCCTCAACGTCCTCCAGGGCGCGCGCATCGCCGGCGCGACGACGATCGTCGCCGTCGACACCAACCCGGCGAAGGAGGCCACCGCCCTCCGCTTCGGCGCCACCCACTTCCTCACCTCGACCGACTCCGTGCGGGAGATCCTGCCCACCGGCGCCGACCACGTCTTCGAGTGCGTCGGCCACACGGGCCTCGTCCGCACCGCCATCGACCTCCTCGACCGCCACGGCCAGGCGATCCTCCTCGGCATGACCGCGCCGACCGCCGAGGCCAGCTTCCCGCCCGCCGCGATGTTCCTCGACAAGTCGGTCCTGGGCTGCCGCTACGGCTCCTCGCGACCGCAGAAGGACATCGCGCTGTACGCGGAGCTGTACCGGACGGGCCGGCTGCTCCTCGACGAACTCGTCACCACCACGTACCCGGTGGAGGAGTTCGCGCGGGCGGCGGAGGACGCGGAGCAGGGCAAGGTGGCGCGCGGCGTGCTCACCTTCTAAACGAGTGCGGCAGGACCGAGCACTCGTTACGGTCCTGGGCATGTCCTACCGCGAGCTCGCCACCCGACCCGTCCTCGCCTGGTGCGCCGTCACCGTCGCCGCCCGGATACCGGTCGCCATGGCACCGCTCGCGGTCGTCTTCCTGGTGCGCGAGCAGCCCGGGGGCTACAGCCTGGGCGCGGTGCTCGCCGCCGTGTACGTGATCGGGGAGATCCTCGCCTCGCCCGTGCTCGGCATGCGGCTGAACGCCGAGCGGGCCCGTCCGCAGCTGGCCGCCGGGCTCGCCGTCGGCGCGGCCGGGTTCCTGGGGCTCGCGGCCGTCGGAGGGGCGGGCCACCCGGTCCTGCTGGGGGCGCTCGCCCTCCTCGCCGGCGCGGGCCCGGCCGCCGTGCCCGGCGGCCAGCGCGCGCTGCTGACCAGCATGGTCCCGGAGCGGGCGGTCACCCAGGCGATGAGCATGGAATCGGTGCTGACCTTCGGCATCTGGGCCGCGGCCCCGGCCCTGACGACCGGCCTCGCCCTCGGCGCCGACCCGGCCGCGCCGCTGCTGTTCCAGGGCGTGCTGATGGCGCTCGCCGTGGCCGGGCAGTGGCTGCTGCCGCGCGGCTGGCAGGCCGAGGGGAAGGAGCGCGGCGGGTCCATGGGCCGGGTCCTGGCCCGGGCCTGGCCCGTGTACGTCACCGGCGCCGCCGGCCTCACGCTGCTCGCGCTCGCCGAGCTGATCCTGCCCGCCCTCCTCGAACAGCGGGCGATCCCGATCGGTTGGGCGGGCCCCCTGCTCGCCGGGTTCTCCATCGGCTCGGCCGTCGGCGCGTTCGTCTACGGCCTGCGCGGCTCCTGGCCGGGCCGGCTGCCGGTGCAGTCCGCCGTGCTGATCGTCGCCGTGTCGGCGGGCGTCGCCCTGGCCGCCGTACTGCCCGGGGCCGCCGGTATCGCCCTCGCCCTCGTCGTCGCCGGCCTCCTCCAGGCCCCCGCCAGCCTCACCCGCAACCTCGCCCTGCGGCAGATCCTGCCGCCGGGGGCGCTCGCCGCCGGCTACTCCGTGATGTACGCGGCGGTCGGCGCCGGCTACGCCACCAGCGGCACGCTCGCCGGCGCGCTGCTGAAGACGGTCGCGCCGTCGACGGCGATCCTGTGCGGGGTCGGCCTGACGCTGACGCTGACGGCGATCGGCGTGTGGGGCGAGCGCCGCATCAAGCCGGAGGACGGGACGGGCCTCACGGAGTCAGCAGCTCGGCCATCCGCTGCGCAAGACCGGGCGCGGACTGCGGATTCTGACCGGTGACGAGGCGTCCGTCCACGACGACGTGCGCGTGCCGGTCCGGCGCGCAGGAGTAGTGCGCGCCGTCCTTCTCCAGCGCGTGCTGCAGGGAGAACGGGACGACGGTGTCGAGGCCGCGCCCCGTCTCGTCCGCGTGCGAGAACGAGGTCACCGACCGCCCGTCGAGCAGCAGCCGCCCGTCGCCGAGCCGCACGCCCACCAGTGCCGCCGGGCCGTGACAGAGCGCGGCGACGACGCCCCCGCGCCCGTACACGCTCCGGATCACCGCGTGCAGCGCCGGGTGCCCCGCGAAGTCCCACATGGTCCCGTGCCCGCCGACGAAGTACACCCCGTCGTACGCGTCCGGGTCGACGTCCTCGGGGCGCCGGCTGCGCGCGACGAGCGCACCGCCGTCCGGGTCGGCGAGGAAGGCGGTCTGGTGCGGGTCGTGCGGGTCGTGGCCGATCATCGGCGGCCGGCCGCCGCGGACGGACACGAAGTCGACGGCGTGGCCCGCGGCGCGGAGGATCCGCCACGGCTCGACGGTCTCGCCGAGGTGGAAGCCGGTGGGGCGGCCGCCGAGGTCCGCGTGGCTGGTGAGGACGAAGAGGACGTTCATCGTGATGCTCGATTCTTCTCGTGGCTTCGGTCCGCCAGGCGCGCCGTCGCCGCCACCGCGCCCGCCGCGAGCAGCAGCGCCCCCGCGAGCAGCAGCCCCACGCGGTGGTACGAGGTGGCCGCGGCCAGCGTCTGGCCCAGCGAGGCGCCCAGGAACAGGACCGCGGTGTTGAACGAGACCGCGGCGCCCCGGGCCTGCGGCGCCAGCAGCCCGAGCAGACCTACCAGGCCCGGCACGACCAGGCTGATCCCGGCGACGAAGAGCACGCTCGCGGCGATCGGCACGGCGGGCGCCGCCGTGACCTGGGCGAGGAGCAGTCCGGCGAGGGCCGTCAGGAAGCCGGTGACCGCGAGGAAGCGCGGGCCGCGCCCGCCCGCGTTCCGGCTGACGAGCGGCCCGGCGACCAGGCCGAGCGCCCCGAGGGCCTGCACGCCGAGCAGGTCGGCGCCGGAACAGCCGTACTCCTCGCCGAGGAGGCGGCCGAGGACCGCGTACAGGGCGACGAAACTGCCGAAGACCGTCAGCGCCGAGCAGAAGACGGCGAGCACGGCAGGCGTGCGCAGCAGCCGTCCCAGTGCGCGCAGGACCGCGCCGGGGCCGGGGGCGGAGCCGCCCGACGGCGTCGGGGTGAGCACGCGGTGGAAGAGCAGGGCGGCCGTCAGATAGAGCAGCGCCGCCGGCCAGAACGCCCATCGCCAGGCGCCCGCCACCACCTGCCCGAACGCCTGACCGGCCAGGCCCGCGGCGAGCAGGCCCGTCGTGAGGACCGACAGCATCAGCGGCCGGCGGGCCGCGGGCGCGTGTTCCGTCACGTACGCGAGCGCGACCGGCGCGAACGAGGCCGCGGCGAGGCCCTGGAGGGCGCGCAGGGCGAGGAACCAGGCGAAGGAGCCCGCCAGCGGGACGAGCGCCGACACGGCGGCGAGCGCGAGCGCGCCCGCGACGAGGACCGCGCGGCGCCCGTACCGGTCGGACAGCGGCCCGAAGAAGAGGAAGCCCACGGCGTACGCGAGCGAGAACGCGCCGCCGGTCCAGGCGGCGGACTCGGTGTCGACGCCGAAGCGCGCGCCGACCGGGCCCGCGAGCGGGATGGCGAGGTAGAGCTGGGCGGGGATGGCGACGGCCATCGCGGTGAGCAGCGCGAGCTGACCGCCGAAGTCCGAACGGGCGGCGGTCTCGGGCGCACGGGTGAGGGTCACGGTGGCTCCAGTGAGGAGTGCGGCGGCCCGGGGCACCTGTCGGTACCCCGGGCCGCCCGGTGGGTCAGGCCGGTCACGCGGCGGGGACCAGCGCGCCGATCTCGTCGAGGCCGAGCGGGACCACCCCGAGGCGCGCGGCCTCGGCCCGGTGTTCCGGGATCTGGTAGCCCCACTGGGCCCATCGGGAGCGGGCGCCGGTGGCGCCGACCCGTACCGCGTTGGTGAGGTTGTCGTCGATGAACGTCACCCGCTCCACCGGGACTCCCCAGCGGGCGCACACGTCCTGGACGGCCTCCGCCTTGGCGCCCGTCTCGCCGAAGATCTCGGCGACGGTGCCGTCGAGCCCGTGCCGGGCCAGGATGGCCCGGACGGAGTCGGCGTCCTTGGCGGTCACGACGACGACCGAGCCGGCGAAGCGGCGCAGGAGCGCGTCGACGCCGGGGTAGAGCGTGTGCAGGTCGAGCCAGAACTCCGGCTCGGTGGTCCGCAGGCGGTCCCGCGCGGCGGTGGCAGTCTCCGTGAACCGCCGTACGTAGCCCGGGTCCAGGGCCTCGAAGAGCCGGTCGAAACCGGCCTGCGTGGTGAGCCCGGCCGACTCCGGGTGGTGCGCGACGACGAAGTGGTCGAGCAGCCGGGAGTAGTTCCGCACGGAGCGGAACCGGTCCGTGAAGTCCGCCGGGACCGCCTTCAGGCGGTCCGGACCGGGCATCCCGGGGTCGTACGGGTGGATGCCCAGCCAGGTCACGAGCGCGCACTCCTCCAGGGCGTCGCAGACGACCCCGTCGAAGTCGAGCGCGAGGATCACCGGATCGCGCTCCATGTCAGGCGGCCTGCTTCTCGCCCGCGAGCTTCTCGACGGTCTCGAACACCGCCCGCATGAACGCGCCCATGTACCCGTAGTACGAGCAGGTGATGATGTGGCCGTCGACGATCACGTCGCTGTCGACCACGTCCGCGCCCGCGTTGATCACGTCGTCGCGCAGACCGATGTACGCACACGCCTTGCGGCCCTTGAGCACCCCGGCCGAGACCATGATCCACGGGCCGTGGCAGAGGCCGGCGACGACCTTGCCGGCCCGGTCCATGCCGGCGACGAAGTCGAGCACGTTCCGGTCCTGGCGGACCCGGTCCGGGGCCTCGTGGCCGCCGGTGAGGATGACCGCGTCGAACTGGTCGACGTCGAGCTCCTCGAAGGAGACGAGCGGCCGGGCGGTCTTGTCCATCGGCAGCGGGATGCCGTACTTGCCGGTCACGGCGTCGCCGTGCCTGGTCGCCACCTCGACGTGCCAGCCCTCCTCCAGGAGCCGGTAGTAGGTGAAGACGACGTCGTGGTCCTGGAATCCGGGGCCGGTGATGATGACGGCGCTGGGCATTTCTCTTCCCCCTGTTTTCTTTCTGCTGTCTTCTTTTTCTTTCCGGGTCGTTCAGTGGTTGCGGCTGATGCAGAGGTACTGCTGGTCGGTCTGCGGCCGCCGGTCGTCCGCCGGATGTCCCGTCAGGATTTCCACGTCACGCGCGATCACCCCGGAGATGTGCAGCGGAATGGCGAAGATGTCCTCGCTGCTCGGCCGGTAGAACAGGTCCATCCCCGTCCGCAGCGCGAACCGGAACCGGCCGTCGGGCGTCTGCGCCCGCATCCGCGTGTTCGGGTACGACGGCACCCTGCGCATCGGGTGCCGCGGCTCCTCCACGGCCGCCGTCTCGTACGCCGTGCCCGCCCGGTCGTAGTCGTCGCGCAGCCGGATCAGGTCGAACTTGTTGCGCGGCAGCTCCACCTCGACGAGTTCGAGTGGTACGTCCCCGGTGCTGCGCGTGCCGTGGAAGGCGCCGGCCCCGATGCGCAGGACCGTGCCCGCGCGGACCGGGACGTCGGCCCGGCCGAGCCCGGTGGTCACGCCCTCGCCGCCGAGGCAGAGCAGATAGGTGAGCTTGCGCGGGTGGACGTGCACGGACGTGCTGGCGCCGGGCTCGATGTGCAGCGACCACAGGTCGAAGAAGTCGTCGACGAAGGCGCGGTACTCGTATCCCCACGGCTTCGGGATGACGTCGTCCAGATGCGCGTCCTCGTCGAACTGCTCGTTGAACGCGCGCGCCCCGTCCCTGAGCAGCCGGTGCAGCTTCGCGATGTCGGCGCGGCCCGGACTCAGGTCGATCGGCTGATAGCCGATGTCCACGGCCCCCACCGCGGATATCGGGGCAGCTTCGGTGATGGTCATTCTTTCCCCCGTTTTGCTTCGCTGAGCGATTGCGCACACATCACATCAGGTCGGCCCGCAAGCACTCAAATAAGAAAACTTGGGAGGGGTATAAACGCCTCGGCTGGAATCCGGAATTCAGGACCACAGAGGCCCCTTCATCAGCAGGTGTCCGTGCAGCAGGGCGAGAAGCGGATGCGGGAGTTCGTCCTGCCGGACCGCCAGATAGAAGGTGTTGATCGGCGGCACCTCCGGCTGCAGCAGCGGGACCACCTCCCCGGCCGCCAGCTCCTCCGCGCACAGGTAGCTCGGCAGCACCGAGATGCCCGCCGAGGACCGTACGGCGGCGAGCGCGCCGCGCAGGTCGGGCACGACCAGCGTCGGGGTGACGGCCGGCACGGTGTCGAAGACGGTGCGCCAGTAGCGCCGGATGATCGGCAGCGACTCGGCGTAGCTGACGAGCGGGACGTCGGCGAGGACCGCGGGGCCCTCGGCGGCGAGCCGGTCGAGCGGCAGGCGGGCGGCGAGTTCGGCGGACGCGAGCAGCACGAACTCCTCGTCGACCAGCGGCGTGGCGCGGATCCCGCGGGAGCGCGGCCGGATGGTCGACAGGACGAGGTCGAGCTCGCCGGCCGCCAGGTCGGCGAGGAGGTCGTCGGCGAGGCCGAAGCGGAAGCGGAACTGCGTGCCCTCCGCCACGAGGTCGCTGACGGACGGGATGAGCCGGGTGGTGACGAGCTCGACCGGCCCGCCCACGTAGAGCGGCCGGTGCACCACCTGCCGCCCGAGTGAGCGGGCGACGGCCTGCCCGAGGGCGTCGACCGGGCCCTGCACCTCGCGCAGCAGCCCGTCGGCGGCCGCGGTCGGCTGGGCGCCGTGCGGCAGCCGTTCGAAGAGCGGGCGGCCCATTTCCTTCTCCAGGTGCCGGATCTGGTGCGTGACCGCCGGCTGCGAGATGCCCAGGCGGTGCGCGGCCTTGGTGAAGGAGCCGAGGCGGTAGACGGTCACGAAGGTGCGCAGCCAGTTGAGTTGTACGGACACAGCAAGTCCCCCGATTTGCTCCGTGACGTACGTGTGCGGGCGGGTGCCCGGACCCTCATTCTCGGGGCCGGGCACCCGCCCGCGTACCGAACTGCCGGTTAAGTACGCACACGTTACGTACGGGGGACGGACGGAGCGGTCGGCGTACGGTGTCAGCCGGTGTCAGCCGGTGTCAGCCGGCCAGCGCGGCGACCGCGAGCCGGGCGACCCTGGCCGCGGAGGCCGGGTTCTGGCCGGTGACGAGGCGGCCGTCGGCGACGGCGTGCTCGGTGAAGTTCGGGGCCTTGGTGAACTTGGCGCCGCGCTCCTCCAGCCGGCTCTGGAGCAGGAAGGGCACGACGTCGGTGAGGCCGACGGCGGCCTCCTCCTCGTCGGTGAAGGACGAGACCTGCTTGCCTTCGACGAGGTACGAGCCGTCGCTCAGCTTCAGGTTGACCAGGCCGGCCGGGCCGTGGCAGACGGCCGCGACGACGCCGCCGCGCTCGTAGACACCGGCGGCGAGCGCGGCGAGCTCGGCGGAGTCGGGGAAGTCCCACATGGTGCCGTGGCCGCCGGCGTAGAAGACGACGTCGTAGTCCTCCGCGTTCAGTTCCTGCGGGGTGGGCGTGGCGGCCAGGGCCTCGCCGACGGCCGGGTCGTCGAGGAAGGCGGCGACGACGGCGTCGTCACGGTTGACGCCGTCCTGCGGGGCGGAGCCGCCGCGCACGGAGACGTACGCGATCTCGTAACCCGCCTTGCGGAACACCTCGGCGGGGTGCGCCACCTCGGGGACGTAGAAGCCGGTGGTGCGGCCGGTGTCGCCGAGCCGGTCGTGACTGGTGAGGGCGAAGAGGACCTTCTTGGCCATGATGGCTCTCCAAAGGGGAGGGATAGGCGGGAGGTTGCTCATGGCGAATCTACGAGTGCGTTCGGCGCCCATCAAATAACCCGTCACATCGCCCCCATAAAAGAACGAATGGGGATTGGGATTCGGCTGCGTGGTTCAATGGTCAAGAAATCGGGCGCCCGGAGAGAACTCCGGAGTCGGGAGGACGGGGATGTCCGCGAGGGGCCGGGGACTGATCGTCCTCACCAGTGTCGAGCGCCTGCCCGGCGGCCGTCCGGCCGGCTTCTGGCTGCCGGAGGCCGCCTATCCGTGGCTCGCGCTCGTCTCCTCGGGCTGGGACTACGGCTTCGTGAGCACCCGTCCCGGCACGCCGCCGATGGGCGGCGTCGACCGCTCCGACCCGCCGCAGCGGATGTTCCTGGAGGACGCCCTGGTACGGAGGCGGCTCGCCGAGACCGTGACGCCGGACCGGCTCGATCCGGCCGACTTCGGCGTCGTGTTCGTCGCCGGCGGCCACGGGGCCGTCGATGACCTGCCCGCGGACCCCCGACTCGCCCGCTTCCTCGGCGATTTCACCTCCCGGGGCGGGGTCCTCGCCGCCATCTGTCACGGCGTGGGCGCCCTGCTCCCGGTCCTGGGGCGGGACGGGCAGCCGTTCGTCGCGGGCCGCCGGGTCACCGCGTTCACGCAGGCCGAGGAGCGCGCCGTGGGCCTGGACGCGGTGGTCCCGTACTTCCTGGACGAGGAGCTGGAGCGGCGCGGGGCGCGGTACGAGGCGGGGGAGCCGTTCCGCGGCCATGTCGTCGTGGACGGCAACCTGGTCACCGGCCAGAACCCGGCGTCGGCGGTGGCCCTGGTGGCGAGCGCGATGGAGCTGGTCATGGGGGAGCCGCTGCCCGAGGGCTGGTCGAAAAGAGCGCCGACGGCATTCCGATAGCCAGTGGATTTGGTCGCTATTAGATTTCTGATGGGTCTCTCGAATAGCCTCGGAAGGGGAATTCTCATGGCGGTCTACGTGGTGGCGCGCTGGCTGGTGAAGCCAGGCGAGGAGGAGCGGGTCGCGGAGCTCCTGCGGGAGATCGCGACGGCCAGCCGGATGGAGGCGGGTTGTCTGGGCTACCGGCCCGTGCGGTCCATGGCGAATCCGGCCGAGATCGTGCTCTTCGAGGAGTACGTGGACGACGCGGCGCTCACCGCGCACCGGGAGTCCGCGCACTTCCAGATGCTGGTCCTCGGCCAGGTGGTGCCGCTCCTGGAGGAGCGGTCCGTCACCATCTGCGAGGCGGTCGCCTAGAGGCGTCCGGACTGCTCCGGCGCCGCCCGGAAGGTGCGCCGGTAGGCGGTCGGCGTCACCCCGATCGCGGCCTGGAGGTGCACCCGCAGCGACTGGGCGGTGCCGAAGCCGGAGTCGTGGGCGATCTGGTCGATGGGCAGGTCGGTGGATTCGAGCAGGTGCCGGGCCCGCTCCACGCGCTGCTGGGTGAGCCACTGGCCCGGGCTGATGCCGACCTCGTCGCGGAAGCGGCGGGTGAAGGTCCGGACGCTCATCGACTCCCGTACCGCCAGGTCCCGCAGCTGGATCGGCTCGTGCAGATGGGCGAGCGCCCAGGCACGGGCCGTGGTCGTGGTCGAGGCCCCGGCCTCGGGCAGCGGGCGGGCGATGTACTGGGCCTGGCCGCCGTCCCGGTGCGGGGGCACGACCGTGCTCCGGGCCACCTCGTTGGCGACGGCCGTGCCGTGGTCGCGGCGCACGATGTGCAGGCACAGGTCGATGCCGGCGGCCACGCCCGCGGAGGTGAGGACGTCGCCGTCGTCCACGTACAGCACCTCCGCGTCCACCCGGACCTCCGGGAAGAGGCTCTGGAAGTGGTCGGCGTGCGCCCAGTGGGTGGTGGCGGGGCGGCCGTCGAGCCAGCCGGCGGCGGCGAGCACGTACCCGCCGGTGCAGATGGAGGCGACCCGGGTGCCGGGCCGGACGTGCGCGAGGGCGGCGGCCAGCTCGGGCGTCAGCCGGCCCTCCTCGTACACCGGGCCCAGCTCGTACGAGGCGGGCACGACGACCGTGTCGGCGGTGGCCAGGATCTCCGGGCCGTGCTCCACGTGCACGGCGAAGTCGGCGTCCGTCCGGACCGGGCCGGCCGCGACGGCGCAGGTGACGATCTCGTACAGCGGGCGGCCCTCGGGGTCCTTGGCGCGGCCGAATATGCGGTGCGGGATGCCCAGTTCGAAGGGGAGCAGGCCGGGCAGGGCGAGGACGGCGACGCGGTGTGGGCGCACGGGCGGCTGCTCCTCCGTAAAGCAGTGGTGGTCCAGACCACCGAGCTGGTACGTCTGTCTGTTCGTGACGGACAACACCTATAAGTCTGAGGCCGCCGAACGGATTCCCGATCCGGCCGAGCCCGCCTCCGTCGAGCCCGCGCCGGTTGAGCCCGCGCCGGTTGAGCCCGCGCCGGTTGAGCCCGCGCCGGTCGAGCCCGCCTCCGTCGAGCCCGCGCCGGTCGAGCCCGCCCCCGCCGAGCCGCCCGCCAGGCCGGACGCCCTCTGGAACCGCGACTTCCGGCTCTTCTTCGTCGCCCGCGCCGTCGCCGTCTTCGGCGAGGGCATGGTCCCGGTGGCCTTCGCCGCCGCGCTCACCGGCGCCGGCTATCCGGACGCCTCCGTCGGCTACACCCTCGGCGCCTGGACCGGCGCCTTCGCCCTCTTCGTCCTCTTCGGCGGCGTGCTCGCCGACCGGTTCACCGCCCGCCGGATGATGGTCCTGGCCGATCTGCTGCGGCTGCCCGGCGCCCTCGTCCTCGCCGTCTCCTTCACCACCGGCAGCCCGCCGCTGTGGTCCGTCTACGCGCTCTCCGCGCTCAGCGGCGTCGGTGCCGCGCTCTTCCAGCCGGGCGTGGCCTCCACGATCCCGCGCATCGCGCCCGACGTGCAGCGCGCCAACGCCGTCATCCGGGTGGTCGAGGCCCTGATGACGATGGCGGGCCCGGCCGCCGCCGGTCTGCTCGTCGCGCTCTGGAGCGCGGGCGCGGCCTTCGCCGTCAACGCCGTCTGCTTCGCGGTCAGCGCGGTCTGCTTCACGCTCCTCAGGGTCGCGCCCGTGCCGTCCGACGGCGCCCGGCGCGGCTCGCTGCTGCGGGAGATGGCGCTCGGCTGGCGGGAGTTCAGGTCGCGGAGCTGGCTGTGGGGGGTGATCGCGATCTGGACGGTCTACGGCCTGACGGTCTCGGGCCCGATGGTCCCGCTGACCGCGACCCTGATCACCGGCGCGTACGGCTCGGCGACCTACGGCGTCCTCATGACCGTCATCGGCGCGGGCAGCGCCGCCGGCGGCCTGCTCGCCGTACGGCTCCGGCCGCGCCGGCCGCTGGCGGCGGGCGCGGTGGGGCTGCTCGGCCTGCCGCTGTTCCTGGCGCTGCTCGGTACGGGCGCTCCCGTGCCGCTGCTGTACGCGGGCGGGTTCGTCGAGGGCGCGGCCTTCGCGTTCTGGCTGGTGATGTGGTCGACGTCGGTGCAGACGCACGTCCCGCAGGAGGCGCTGAACCGGATGCACGCGTACGACGTGGCCGGATCGCTGCTGATGATGGGCGTCGGGCGGGCGGCGTCGGGCCCGGTGGCGGCGGTGGTCGGGACGGAGCGGGTGCTGCTCGTGGGGGCGGGGATCGCGGTGCTCGTGGTGACGGCGCTGCTGGTGGTGCGCCCGATCAGGACGCTGCCCCGGGTGTAGGAGGGTGCCGCTGGCCCGATCCGTTGGAAAGCTGTCATTCGGGCCAATGGTCCGGGTGGGTGCGGCTCGCGATGCTGAATGACGTGACCCAGACAACCGAGACCTCCGCACCCGCCCGTACCTCCGCCCCTCCCCGCATCCCGCGCGTCCACCGCGCCTGGTTCGTCGCCGCCGTCACCTTCGTCACGATCATCGGGGCGGCCGCCTTCGCGTCCCTGCCCGGTCTGCTCATCGAGCCGCTGCACGGCGAGTTCCACTGGTCGCGCGGCACGATCGGCCTCGCGGTGTCGGTGAACCTGGCGCTGTACGGCCTGACGGCGCCGTTCGCCGCCGCGCTCATGGACCGCTTCGGCATCCGCCGGGTCGTCGCCGTCGCGCTGAGCGTGATCTCGCTGGGCTCCCTGCTCACCGTGTGGATGACGGCGGCCTGGCAGCTCGTCCTCTACTGGGGCCTGCTCGTCGGCCTCGGCAGCGGCTCGATGGCGCTCGCGTTCGCCGCGACCGTCACGAACCGGTGGTTCTTCGCCCGGCGCGGCCTGGTCACCGGCATCCTGACCGCGGCCGGCGCCTCCGGTCAGCTGGTCTTCCTGCCCCTCCTCTCCTGGCTGGTCGAGCACCACGGCTGGCGTCCGGCCGCCGTGACCGTCGCCCTCGCCGCGGCCGCCGTCGTCCCGTTCGTCTGGCTGCTGCTGCGCGACCACCCGGCGGACGTGCGGCTCGCCCCGTACGGCGGTGCGTACGTCGAGAAGCCCGCGCCCGTCACCGGCGCCGCCCGCCGCGCCCTCACCGTCCTCTTCCGGGCGGCCCGCACCGGCCCCTTCTGGCTGCTCGCCGGCTCCTTCGCGATCTGCGGTGCCTCGACGAACGGCCTGGTCAAGACGCACTTCGTGCCCGCCGCGCACGACCACGGCATGCCGGTCACGGCGGCGGCCGGACTCCTCGCGGTCATCGGCGTCTTCGACGTCGTCGGCACGATCGCCTCCGGCTGGTTCACCGACCGCTTCGCGCCGCGCCGGCTGCTCGCCGTCTACTACGCGCTGCGCGGGATCTCGCTCCTCTTCCTGCCGATGCTCCTCGCGCCGTCCGTGCACCCGCCGATGCTGTTCTTCATCGTCTTCTACGGCCTCGACTGGGTTGCCACCGTGCCGCCCACCATCGCGCTGTGCCGCGAGCACTACGGCGACGACTCCGCGATCGTCTTCGGCTGGGTCCTCGCCTCGCACCAGGTCGGCGCGGCCTTCATCGCCTTCGCCGGCGGTCTCGCGCGTGACGTCTTCGGCTCGTACGACATCGTCTGGTACGCCTCGGGCGCGCTGTGCGCGGCGGCGGCGCTGATGGCACTGGTGATCCGGCGGCCGGGGGCGCGGCAGGACGCGGTGGCGGCCGTGTGACGGACCCCGGGTGTACAGACCCGCACCGCATGGAGGAGGATGCGGATCAGGAGGGGATTTGAATGCGTTCAGAATTGCGCTCGGAACGGCTGATACGGGTGGGAGACCGGCTCGGCGCGATCATCATCGTGTCGATGACGGTGCTCGGTGTCGAGGCCGTGATCGGCGCGCTGGCGCTGTGGGTGTGGCTCCCGAGCCTGACCTGGACCCCGGGGACGGTCTTCGCCCTGCTGCTGCTCATCCCCGTCTCCGCGGTGGCCGGCACCGCCGTCGGTGCGCTGCTCTCGGTCGCCGCGGTGGCGCCGCTGCTCGGGCTCGCCCGCTGGTCCGGCCGCCGGTTCGAGGGGCGCGAGTCCTGGTACTGGGTGCCGGCGGTGACGGCCGCCGTCGCCGTCCTGCCGGTCCTCGGCGGGATGGTGGCGCTCGGGGCCGGGCCGCTGTGGAGCCCGGTGTGCTGGCTCGCGACCACGGTGGCCCTCACGGTCCCGGCCCTGGTCGCCCGCCGGCTGCTCCTTCCCGACCGCCCGTACATCAGCGGCGGCGCGCTGTTCGGCTGGGTGGCGCTCTACGGGACCCTCGCCCTGGTCGCCGCGTTCGCGCTCGCCGGTTTCGCCCTGTGGCCCGGGATCGGCTGATGTCGCGGGTGCGGGGTGGGGCGGGGGTGAGGACGGTGTCGGAAGGGCGAACGTTCTGGCGGATGCTCCGCGTCTCGGTGCTCGTGCTGTTCCTGGAGGCGGCGCTCGCGCTCGTCCTCGGGACGGTGTTCGGCGAGACCCGGGAGCCGGAGCCGGGGGAGGAGGCGGTCAGCGCGCTGACGCTGGTGTTGTTCCCGGTCTTCTTCGTGTTCGCGCTGCTGGCGGCGGCCACGGTGTCGGCGGCGGTGGTGGCGCCGTCCGTCGTGCTGGGCGAGACCGCCGGGCGCCGGATCGGGGGCCCGCCGCTCGGGTGGCAGCTGCTGCTCACCGGCATCGGAAGCGTGCTGCTCCTGCCGCTCTTCGGGTGGCGCTGCTGGCTGGTGGCGTGGGCGTACCTGGGCGTGGCGGCGGTCGTGGCGCGGTACGCGCGCAAGGGCTTCTTCGTACGGGTGCTGGTGTGGGGGACGTTCGTGGTCCTCGCCGTGTTCGGCCTCGGCGGCATCGGGCTCTGGACGGGCGTCGTCGGCTCGTGACGCCGGGCCGCCCGCTACCCGCTGAAGCGCCCGAACCGCCCCCGGTGGAACAGCAGCGGCTCCCCGCCCTCGTCGGCCGCGCCGAGCGCCTCCACCCGGCCCACCACGATCAGGTGGTCGCCGCCCGTGTGCACCGCCGCGATCGTGCAGTCCACCCAGGCCGGCGCGGCCGGCAGCCGTGGCGAGCCGGTCGACGGCGCCGGGATCCACTCCACGCCCGCGAACTTGTCCGCGCCGCTCACCGCGAAGCCCCGGCACAGCTCGCCCTGCCCCGCGCCGAGGATGTTGACGCAGAAGCGGCCCGCGCGGGCGATCCTGGGCCAGGTCGTCGACGTACGGGCGACCATGAAGACGACCAGCGGCGGGTCGAGCGACAGCGAGGCGAAGGACTGGCAGGCGAAGCCCGCCGGCCCGTCCTCGTCGAGCGCCGTCACGATCGTGACGCCGCTCGCGAAGTGCCCGAGGACGCGCCGGAACTCGGCGGCGTCCACCGGCGCGCGCTCGTCTTCCCGTACCGCACGCAGCGCGGGCCGGGGGAGGGCGTCCACGGCCGTGGGCGCACCGGCCGATCTGAGGTATCGGACGGCGGTGGCCGCCATCCCAGCGTGTCCCATCATGCTTCCCATTGAAGCTGACGCATCGTCAGATGAGAAGGGTTGAGGGGCACGCCGACGGTCACCGCCCCTCGTACGCCGGCGTCCGCCGTTCCACGAAGGCCGCCACGCCCTCCCGGGCGTCGCGCGTCGTCATGCACAGCTCCTGCGCCGCCGCCTCCGCCGCGAAGGCGGTGGCGCGGTCGGTGTCCAGGGAGGCGTTGACGAGCTGTTTGGTGAGGGCGAGGGCGCGGGTGGGGCCCTGGGCGAGGCGTTCGGCCCACTCGCGGGCGGTCTTCGCCAGCTCGTCGGCCGGGACGACCCGGTTGACCAGGCCCAGCGCCGCCGCGTCGGCCGCCGCCACCGCGTCGCCGAAGAACATCAGCTCCTTCGCCCGCTGCGGGCCGATCAGCCGCGGCAGCAGATACGCGCCGCCGCCGTCCGGCACGATCCCGCGCCGCACGAACACCTCCACGAACTTCGCGGACTCCGCCGCCAGCACCAGGTCGCAGGCGAAGGCGAGATGCGCCCCGATCCCGGCGGCCGTGCCGTTCACCGCCGCGATCACCGGCTTCTCGCAGTCCAGTACGGCCCCGATGAAGCGCTGCGCGCCGCGCCGGATCATCCGCGCCACGTCACCCTGCACCCGGTCCCCCTGCGCGGCGGGCCCGCCGCGCAGGTCCGCGCCCGCGCAGAAGCCCCGCCCGGTCGCGGTGATCACCACCGCGCGGACCGCCGGGTCGGCGGAGGCCTCGTCGAGCAGGGCGATGATCCGCTCGCGCTGCTCCCAGGTGACCGCGTTCATCGCCTCGGGCCGGTTGAGGGTGATCCACGAGACGCCGTTCTCGACGACGTGCAGGACGTCCGACACAAGGGCTCCTTCGATCATCGGCAGACCGCGAGCGCGTCCAGGGCCACCGCCCCCTGCCCCCGCGGCAGCACCATCAGCGGATTGATGTCCAACTCCTCCAGCTCGCCGTCGAGTTCGAGCGCCATGCGCTGCACCCGCAGCACCACCTCCACCAGCGCGTCCAGGTCCGCCGCCGGCGCCCCCCGCACCCCGTCGAGCAGCGCCCGCCCGCGCAGCTCGCCGAGCATGTCCCGGGCCTCCCGCTCCCCGAACGGCGGTACGCGCACGGCCGCGTCGTTCAGCACCTCCACCAGCACCCCGCCCAGGCCCACCGTGACCGTCGGCCCGAAGAGCGGGTCCCGGCTGACGCCGACCACCATCTCGACGCCGCGCCCGACCATCTGGCACACCAGGACGCCGTCCAGGTCGATGCCCTCGTAGCGGGCGATGTCGGTCAACTCCTTGTACGCGTCCCGTATCTGGCTCGCCGACGTCAGGCCCACCTTCACCAGGCCCAGCTCGGTCTTGTGCGCGAGCTGCGGGCCCGACGCCTTCATCACCACCGGATAGCCCACCAGGCCGGCCGCCCGCACGGCCGCCGCCGCGCTGGTCACCAGCTGCTCGCGCGGCACCCGGATCCCGTACGCCCGCAGCAGCTGCTTCGCCGCGTGCTCGCTCAGCCGGTGGCCGGGCCGCATCAGCGCCTGCGCCTTGCGGAGGGCGGGGGACGGGGTGCGCGGGGCCTCGTCGAAGGGGGAGCGGTAGCCGGCGGTGAAGCGGTGGTGGTCGAGGTACGCCTTGACCGCGCCGATGCAGTTGCCGAAGGTGCGGAAGGTGGCGACGCGCGAGGAGCCGAGCAGCGTCGTCCGGTAGGCGTCCTCGGTCCCCACCGGCGAGCCCCACACCACGCACACCAGCTTGTCGGTCTGCTCGGCCGCGTCCACCAGGTCCTGCGCGAGCTTGTCGCTCATCGGCGGGAAGGGCCCGGTGATCGGGCAGATCAGCACCCCGACCTCCGGGTCGGCGAGGATCGCGTCGATGATCTTCCGGCCGCGCCAGTCGCCGACCGGGTGCCCGCCGTTGTCGACCGGGTTGGCCACGCTCAGGTAGTCGGGGATCCACTGGTGCAGCTCGTCCTGCCTGGCCTGCGAGAGCGTGGGCAGCCGGAGCCCCGCCGCCGTGGCCAGGTCGGAGAAGTGGGCGCCCGTACCGCCGGAGATGGAGTAGACGACGACGCCGTCCGCGACCGGCCTGCGCGCCCGGGCGAGCAGCGCGGCCGTGTCCTGGAGCTGGTCGAGCCCGTCGACCCGGATCACCCCGAACTGTCGCATGGCCGCGTCCACGACCCGGTCCGCGCCGGTCAGCTTCCCGGTGTGCGAGGCGGCCATCCGCGCCCCGGCCTCCGTCCGGCCGACCTTGACCGCGACGACCGGAACCCGGCGGCGGGCGGCCTGGTCGGCGGCGAGCAGGAAGGACCGGCCGTCCTTCAGCCCCTCCACGTAACAGGCGATGGCCCCGACCTCGGGCCGGTGTGCGAAGTACGAGACGAAGTCGGCGGTCTCCAGGTCGGCCTCGTTGCCGGTCGGAGCCCAGTGCGAGAGCCGGACGCCCAGCTCCTGCATCGTGAACACGGGCCGTCCCTGGTGCCCGGACTGGGTGATGAGCGCGATCGCCGGCCCCTCCAGGTCCTCCCGGAAGCGCTCGAAGGCGTTGAGGTTGGTGTTGGGCCCGAGCAGCCGGAGGCCGGAGCGCCCGACGGCCGCCGCGAGCCGCTCCTGCGCCGCCGCCCCCGCCTCACCGGTCTCGGCGAACCCGGAGGCGAAGGCGACCGCGAACCTGACCTTGGCCGCCGCCAGTCGCTCCACGACGGGCAGCGGATCGGCGACCAGGAGGACGGCGAGGTCGACGGAGACCCCGAGCGCGTCGAGGTCGTCCACCGAGGCCACGCAGTCGATCCCGAACACGGCCTTGCGCGTCGGATGCACCGGCACCACCCGCGCCCCGACCCGCCCGGCCCAGTCGATCAGCTGCCGGGTGATCCCGGTGTTGGGCCGCCCGTCGGCGTCGGACGCCCCGACGACCGCGACCACCTCGGGCCGGAAGAACCGGTCCAGGTCCGGCACGGGCGCGTGCAGCGGCCGTCCGCTGACGTCCGTGTCGCCCTCGACGGCGACGGCGCCGTGCACGGTCACCCGGGCGGCGGGCTGCTCGCCGCAGGCGACGACGCGGGCGCGGAGGTCGGTGGTGAAGGTGCCGTGGGTCGATCCAAGCATCGCGTCGTCCCTTCTCTGACTCACCGTCAGATTACAGAACTGACGAGTAGTCAGGAATACTCGCGGCGACGCCTTTCGCCCGGCCCTCAGCCCGAACCCTTCCCCCGCCTTCGCCTCACTCCTTCCCGAACCCCTTCGCCTTCCCCTCCGCCTACGCCTTCCCGCGCCCCTTCGTCTTCCCCTCCGCCTACGCCTTCCCGCGCCCCTTCGTCTTCCCCTTCCTCTTCCCCCTCGCCTTCCTGGTCCGCTCCCCCTTCGCCCGCGCCCTCGCTATGCGCTTCGCGATCTTCTCCGCGTCGAGCGCGATCTCCCGCAGCATCCCGCTGATCGGATTGGTGAACCCGGTGAAGTAGAGCCCCGGGGTCTCCCGGGCGCAGCGCGCCCCGCGCACCGCCGGCCGCCCCCGCTCGTCGAGCACGCCCAGGTGCCCGACCAGCGGTTCGAGCCCGCGCTCGTAGCCGGTCGCGGCGATGACGACGTCCGGGGTGAGGCGGGAGCCGTCCGCGAGGACGACCTCGGCGCCCTCGAAGCCGGCGACGGCCGCCACCGGCTCGACCTTCCCGGCCCGGACGGCGGCGACCAGGCCCACGTCCTGGACCGGGATCGCCCCCTCGCCGACCCGCGCGTACAGGCCGCCGGTGGGCCGGGGCAGCCCGTACGCGGAGAGGTCGGCGGTCATGAAGCGGCCGGCCAGGCCCGTCAGCCGGTCCACCAGGCCCACCGGCAGCCGCCGCGCCAGCACGCCGCTGCGCTGCGTGGGCCAGCCGAGGGTGGAGCGGCGCACGATGTACGGCGCGGTGCGCACCGCGAGCCGGACCCGGGCGGCGCCGCCCTCCGCCAGGTCGGCCGCGATCTCGGCCCCGGTGTTGCCGGCGCCGACGACGAGGACGTCGCGGCCCTCGTACGGGGCGGGGTTGCGGTACGCGCTCGCGTGCAGCAGCTCGCGGCCGTGGGTGGCGGTGTACGCATCGGAGCCCGGCCACTCGGGAAGGCGGGGCGTGTGGTTGTAGCCGGTGGCCACGACGACGGCGGAGCCGACGAGCCGCCGCCCCCCGGTCCCGTACAGCACCCAGCCGTCGGCCTCCCGCTCGACCCGGTCGACCTCGACGCCGGTCACGATCTCCAGGTCGTGGAACTCGGCGTACTTCTCCAGGTAGCGCACCACGTCCGCGCGGGCCACCCAGCGTCCGAAGGAGCGCGGGATCCGCAGCCCGGGGAGGGCGGACAGGCGGCGGGTGGTGTGCAGGCGCAGCCGGTCGTAGTGGTGGCGCCAGGAGTTGCCGATCGCGTCCGACTTCTCCAGGACGACGGCCCGTACGCCGCGTTCGCGCAGCGTCGCCGCGACGGCGAGTCCGCCGGGGCCGCCGCCGATGACGTAGACGGGGTGGGTCAGGGGGGTGGTCATGACTGCTGAGCGTAATGACGCGTACACGCCGTGGGTCTCGGTCAAGAGGGAGTTCGGTTGCGAATCGATCACGGGTGCGGGGAACCGGCGGGGGTCTTGCGGAGAGCCGGGCCCATCCGCTGAACTGACGGCCTGTCAGGTTTCCGGATTCCGTGTCGTCGGATTCCGTGTCGAAGGGCGGGCGGACCCATGCAGACGATCTGGCTCACCGGCGCCGAATGGCTCGCCGTCCTCCGCATCGGCCTCGGCCTGTGGTGGCTGGAGAGCTGGCGCCACAAGGACCGGAAGGGCTGGTTCGAGCGCGGCACCGGCATAGCCTGGGCGGCGGACGTCGCCGCGAAGCACAAGTGGCCGGCGGTGAAGAACGGCTTCGAGAGCGTCGTCGCCCCGCGCCCCAAGCTCATGGCGTACGTCGTCGTCTACGCCGAACTCGCCCTCGGCCTCGGCCTGGTCACCGGTCTCCTCACCCCGGTCGCCCTGGTCGGCGGCCTGCTCCTCAACCTGCTCTACCTCACCCTGATGATCCACGACTGGGCCGAGCAGGGGCAGAACGCGATGATGGCGCTGATCTCCCTCGTCGCCCTCTTCGCCGTGTCCTGGCAGACCTGGTCCCTCGACCACGCGATCGGACTCTTCTGATGGGACTGTTCTCATGACGGCCACCCCCGCGAGCCTCCCGGAGGCCGACGCCTTCACCCGTCCCTACTGGGACGCCGCCGCCGAAGGCCGGCTCCTGCTCCGCCACTGCACGGCCTGCGACCGCCCGCACCACTACCCGCGCGAGTTCTGCCCGCACTGCTGGAGCGAGGACGTGGAGTGGCGGCGGGCGAGCGGCCGGGCGGTGCTCTACACCTGGTCCGTCGTGCACCGCAACGACCTCCCGCCGTTCGGCGAGCGCGTGCCGTACGTGGCGGCGGTCGTCGACCTCGCGGAGGGACCGCGGATGATGACGGAGGTCGTGGGCTGCGAGGCGGCGGAGCTGCGGATCGGGATGGACCTGGAGGTCGACTTCCGGCCCGAGGGCGACTTCCGGGTGCCGGTGTTCAGACCGGCCCGCGAGGCCGCCTAGCGGGCCGGGGCCGGTCCGGCGGACCAGGGCCGGACACCCCCTAGCGGCGGCCGCCCATCTCCCAGTCGTGCACCTCGATGTCGGCATACCGGTCCGCCGTCAGCAGCGCCCGCGCCGCCTCCGCGTCCGGGGCGCGAAGGAGCGCCGCCGTGCCGAGCCAGGTGGCGCCGTCGTCGGAGAGAAGCGGGCCGTACGCGATGAGATCGCCGTCCGGGTCGTCGGGGAGGGCCAGGTCGGGGGCCTCGCCCGAGTCGAGGTGTACGGGCAGGCCGAGGCCGAGCACCAGAAAGCGGCGGCCGCCGGCCCGGCCGCCCGGGTACTCCCACATGGTGCGGCCGAGCCCGTTGCGCCAGCGGCGGATCATCACGTCGCGGTAGGCGCCGGCCTGGTAGTTCGGCTCGTCGAAGGCGAACGCGCGGGCCGCGGCCGGGTCGGGCAGGTCGACGATGTGGACGCTGCCGGTCAGCGTCTCGTCGTCCCTGGTGAACGTCGGTCCGCGGGCGATCAGCTCCTTCTCGTACCCGTCCATGTACGACCAGTGCGCCTCGACGAGCTCCTGGCGCAGCGGCAGCGAGCCGGGCCGGTCGCGGTGGTAGCAGAGGAATTCCATGGCCCGATGATCAGTTCGGGCCGGCGGTCGTGTCGAGCGATTTCGACTTGCGGTTGACGCTGCGGCAACTCCTACGGTCTTCGTGTGGGGCCGGAAGGACCGGCCCCGGCGAGGGAACGACGAAGGGGGCCACCGTCATGGCCTGGTCGATCGCGGACGTGGCCCGGATGTCCGGGGTGACCTCCCGGACCCTGCGGCACTACGACGAGATCGGACTGCTGCCGCCCGCGTGGACCGCGAGCAACGGACACCGCTACTACGAGGAGTCCCAGCTGCTCCGCCTCCAGCAGATCCTGCTGATGCGGGAGCTGGACGTGGGCCTGCGCGAGATCCAGGCCGTCCTGGACAGCCAGGCCGACCGGGTGGCCGTCCTGCGCGAGCACCACGCCCGGCTGCTCACGGAACAGGACCGGCTCGGCACCCTGGCCCGCACGGTCGCCCGCACCATCGCCGCACTCGAAAGCGAGGACACGAACATGCCCGACGTGGAGATCAACCGGCCCGAGAACCTCTTCGAGGGCTTCCAGCCCGACCCGGAGCTGGAGGCGGAGACGCGCGAGCGCTATCCGGAGGCGTACGCGCAGGCCCAGCAGGCCGTCGAGGCGCTGACGCCGGAGACCAGCGAGCAGTGGCAGCGCGAGGTCACCGCCCAGATGATCCGCTTCGCCGAGTTCATGGCCGCCGGCACGCCGGCCGACGACCCGGCGGTCCAGGCCGAGGTCGACGTCCACTACCGGGACGTCTGCCGCTTCTGGACCCCGAACGCCGAGGCGTACCGGGGCCTCGCCGCGACCTATGCCGAGGACCCGCGCTTTCGCGCGAACTTCGACAAGATCGCCGAGGGCCTGGCCGAGTATCAGCGCGCTGCGATGGTTGTCTACGCGGACGCCCGGCTGAGCTGATCCGAGCTGACCGCCGCGCGTGAACTGTCGACGGGCTGCAGACCGTCGACAGGGTCATGCTGGAAGGTGGGAGGCGAGCGAGATGACCTCTACCGACACGACAGCGAGTACCGGGACCGACACCCGCTGGCACATCACCGGCGACTGGTTCGACACCTGCAAATGCGATATCCCCTGCCCCTGCACCTGGGCCCAGGCCCCGACCTACGGTGACTGCGAAGGCATCATGGCCTGGCACATACGCGAGGGGAACTACGGAGACGTCCGCCTCGACGACCTCAGCGTCGTCATCGTCGCTTCCTTCACCGGAAACGTCTGGGCGGGCGAGCACACCGACCCCTTCGCCGCCGTCTTCCTCGACGAACGAGCCGACGAGTCGCAGCGGACGGCCCTCGGCGCGATCTTCGGCGGACAGGCGGGCGGCTGGCCCGCGCAGTTCGTGGGGATGTTCGGCCCCGAGATGCGTGGCATGGACGTCGTGCCGATCGAGTTCGCGATCGACGACGACCTCGCCACCTGGAGCGTCGAGATCCCCGGGAAGGTGCGCGCGAGCGCCGCGGCCCTGACCGGCCCCACCACGCCGGAGGGCACCCGCGTCCAGGTCCACAACCCCCCGGGCGCCGAGGTCGGCCCCGGCCAGGTCGCCACCTGGGGCCGGGCGACCGCCGACCGCGCGGACGCGTTCGGCTTCAAGTGGGACCGCGAAGGGCAGTCGAGCAAGCACTTCCCGTTCGACTGGAGCGGCCCCGACGAGTGACGCCGGGCCGAGGAGCGAGGGGGCGGATCAGCGGCGCCTGGTCCGCGTCACCACCGCGCCGAAGAGCGCGATGCCCTTGACGGTCACGCGCGGGGTGCCCGGCCTGCCGATCCGCCTGGCCGCGCGCTTGTCGAAGGCGCCGAAGAGGCCGAAGCCCTTCACCTCGACCTCGATGTCCTCCGGCACCCAGATCTTGGTGCCGCCCCACAGCGCGACGGCCCGGATCACGGTGTCCTGACTGCTGAACCGCGCCTCGGTCAGGTCCAGTCGGCCGCCGCCCCACATCGACCAGGTGGTCATCCGGGCCGGCACGACCCACTGCCCCTTGCGTACGAAGCCCCCGAAGATCCCCGCCAGGAACGTCCCCGAGGTCGGCGGCCGGTCCACCACGAGCGCGTCCCGCGGGCCCGGCACCGGCAGGCCGCGGCAGGCGGCCTCCAGATCGCCCCGGGTGCGGGCCGCGTGCACCTCGTCGAGCCGCGCGTCGAACTGGTCGAACGGCAGCCGCCCGTTCTCGACGGCGGAACGCAGCCGCTCCTCGGCGGCGTGGCGCTCGGAGTCCGAGGCGAGGATGTGGAGGTCGTGGTTGCGGTCGAGGCCGAGGTCGAGGTCGTGGCCGTGGTCCTGGCTGTGGCTGGGGTGCTTCTCCGGCATTACGTCAACCCTCCGAGATGGGCGGCGAGTACGGAGGAGAGGGCGGCGCGGTACGCCTCGTCGCGCCCGGGCTCGTCGGGGTCGTGGCCGAGGTCGGTGAGCCAGTAGCGCCGGCCCATCGCGTACCCGTACGCACCGGACATGGCGAGCAGCACGACCATCTCGATCCGCGCCCGGTCCGGCCCCTCCGGCGCGGGGAGCACGGTACGGATGCCGTCCTCGATCACGTCGACGAGCCGGGACAGGTTGGTGGGGGAGTCGGGGGCCTTCTCGACGTCCCAGTCGTGCAGGTTGGACCACGCCCACAGCCGGACGTACCGCTCGTCCCCGAGGATCTCGAAGAGCACGTCGGTCATCCCGCTCGCGTACGGCACCTGCCCGTCGGCCCGCATCCGCTCCCGTACGAGCTCCCGCTTCCGCTCGTTCTCCCGCTCCAGGACGGCCCGCACCAGCGCGCGGTACGTCCCGAAGTAGTGCGTCACCAGTCCGTGCGTGACCCCCACCGCCTCCGCGACCCGCCGCAGCCCGACGCCGTCGGGCCCGTACCGCGCGATGAGGTCGGTGGCGGCGTCGAGGATCTCGGCACGGGCCTGCTCCGGAGTGCGGCGCCGTCGTCGTCGTTCAGCAGCGGTCATGGTGGGTCGTGCCCTCGCAACTCTCTCCTGTTGGCAGGCTGGACAATATCCTGTTGTCCAGGTGGCTAACAAGCGGTGTGCGCTAGCCCGTTGGGGTGGGTCCCGTGACGCGGCGCCCGCCCGGTGGAAGACATCCCCTTGCCATGCCGGACAACGACCCCGCCCCCGACCCCGCCCCCGACCCGGTACTCGACCGGCTCCTGCGTCACCGGATCATCCACATCGCCGAGCCGATCACCGCCGAGACCGCCGACCGCGTCACCGCGCAGCTGTTCCTGCTCGCCGCCGAGAACGGCGACCTCCCCGTCACCCTCTACATCAACTCGACGGGCGGATCGGTCCCCGCCGGCATGGCGATCTACGACGCGATGCGGCACATCGACAACGACGTGACGACCATCGCCCTCGGCTACTGCGCCTCCATGGCCCAGTTCCTCGTCACGGCCGGCACCCCGGGCCGGCGCCACGCCCTGCCCAACACGCGCATGATGCTGCACCTGCCGTCCTTCGCCGACGCGGCGACGGCAGACGGCGAGGGCACCCCGGTCGGCGAGCTGCACCACACCAGGATCCGCATCACGGAGCTGCTCGCCGAGCACACCCACCGCACGACCGCGCAGATCGCCGCCGACTTCGCGGACGACCGCTGGCTGACGCCCGAGGAGGCCAAGGAGTACGGCCTCATCGACGACGTCCTGGACAGCGACGGCGCGGACTAGGGGCCTGTCCGATGGATCAGGGTCGGGCAGTCCCTAGGAGCCGACCTGCGCTCGGGACACGGCCCGGGCCAGGATCTCCGGTGCGGCCTCGGCCAGCGTGCCGAAGTGGCGGTGCGAACCCTCGGCGGCGGTCGGGGTGTTGACCGTCCAGACCGTCATCCCGGCCGCCCGCCCCGCCTGCACGCCGGACGGCGCGTCCTCGACGACGAGACAGCCGGCGGGGTCCGCGCCGAGCAGCTCCGCGGCCCGCAGGTACGGCACCGGCGACGGCTTGCCCTCGCTCACGGCGGCCGCGTCCACCACGACCTCCGGCACCGGAAGACCGGTGCGCTCGAACCGTCCGCGCACCCGGTGCTCGTAGTTCGAGGTCACGAGCGCCCACCGGCCGGCGGGCAGCGCGGTGAGCAGCTCGGCGGCGCCGGCGAAGGCCGCGTACGTCCCCGTCCGTACGTCCTCGTCCTCCAGCGCGTGCAGCAGCGCCAGGCACTCCTCGGGGTCGAGCCCCGGCGCGACGGTCGCGAACGTCTCGACGGGCCGCGTCCGGAGCGCGACGGCGTACACCTCGTCCCCGTCGAGCCCGTGCCGGGCGGCCCAGGAGTGCCAGACGCGCCGCTGGTTGGCGACGGCGTCCATGAGGGTGCCGTCGACGTCGAAGAGGACGAAGTGCTCGCCGGTTTCGCTGTTCTCGCTGTTTTCGCTGGTCACGCTGGCGATGCTACGTCCCTGACATCAGCAGGCGTCTTGACCGATGAGTTTTCGCGACCGCCGCCGTCTACCTCTCGAAACCACCTGAGAGGAAACAAGCGATGCCCTACGCCGACGTCAACGGAGTGTCCCTGTACTTCGAGGAGCACGGGCCGGTGAGCACCGAGCCGCCGCTCGTCCTCCTCCACGGCGGCTTCGGTGCCGGTGAGATGTTCCAGCCGCTGCTCGCCGCCGGGCTGGGGGAGGGACGGCGGGTGATCACCGTGGACCTGCAGGGGCACGGGCGGACGCCGGTCGCCGCCGAGCGGGAGATGACGGCGGAGGCGATGGGGGACGACGTCGCCGCGCTGGTCAAGCACCTGGGCCTGGAGCAGGTCGACCTGCTCGGCTACTCGCTCGGCGCCGCGACGGCCGCGCGGGTCGCGATCCAGCACGAGGAGCTGGTCCGGCGGCTGGTCCTGATCTCGGTTCCGGCGCGGCGCGACGGCTGGTTCCCCGAGGTCACGGCGCAGATGGACCAGATGAGCGAGGCCGCGGCGGAGTTCCTGAAGCAGTCGCCGATGTACGAGCTGTACGCGCGGATCGCGCCCCGGGCCGAGGACTGGCCGGTGCTCGTCGGCAAGGTGGCGGCGCTGAACCAGCGGCACTACGACTGGAGCGACGAGCTCGCCGCGCTCACCGTGCCCGTCCTCCTCGTCTTCGCCGACGCGGACGGCATCCGGCCCGCCCACATGGTGGAGTTCTTCGGGCTCCTCGGCGGCGGGCGGCAGGACCCGGGCTGGGAGGGCACCGGCCGTACGGCGTCCCGCCTGAGCGTGATCCCGGGCGCGACGCACTACGACCTGATGTTCTCGCCGCTGCTCGCGCCCACCGTGCAGACGTTCCTCCGATGACGTTTCCAGGGTGAATCCGGTCCACCTGGAGAGTGAGTAAAGCGCTCGTCACGGGACTTTCCCGCTTGTCTCCCGAAAACATCTTGTTTTGGCAAAGTGTCAGCGTGTCGACGAGGAGTCATGTGATGGGAACGAGTTACGGGAACGACCTGCGGCGGCAGATCGCCGCGCCCGGGACCACGCCGCTGATCGGCGTGTACGACATGTACTCGGCGTCCGTCGCCGCCGAACACTACGACGGGATGTTCGTGTCCGGGTTCGGCTTCGCCGCCTCGTACTACGGGCTGCCGGACATCGGGTTCATCGCCTGGCCGGACATGGTGGCCTTCGTGCAGCGGCTGCGCGGGGCGTTCCCGCGGCACCACCTGCTCGTGGACATCGACGACGGTTACGTGGACCCGGAGGTGGCCTGTCACGTCGTCGAGGGTCTGGAGCGGATCGGGGCCTCCGGGGTGATCCTGGAGGACCAGAAGCGGCCGCGGCGGTGCGGGCACGCGGACGGGAAGCAGGTGCTGCCGCTGGAGGAGTACCTGGCCAAGCTGGAGATGGTGCTGCAGACGCGGCGGGACCTGGTGGTCGTGGCGCGGACGGACGCGACGGACGAGGACGACATCCTGCGGCGGGCGAAGTGCCTGGCGGCGACGGACGCGGACGTGGTGCTCGTGGACGGCGTGCGGAGCGTGGAGTGGATCCGCCGGATCCGGGAGGTCGTGGACGGCAAGCCGCTGCTCTTCAACCAGATCGCGGGCGGGAAGTCGCCGCGCCTCTCGCTCGGCGAGCTGTCGGAGCTGGGCGTGGACGTGGCCATCTACAGCACGCCGTGCCTGTTCGCGGCGCACGCGGCGATGGACTCGGCGCTGACCGAACTGAAGGCCCAGGACGGGCGGTTGCCCGCCTTCGATCCGGCGAGCGGGATCGGTGTCGCCGCCTCCACCCGGCTCCTTGAGCGGAACATCGCCCGGCACCACGAGCAGCAGGAGCAGGTGAGCGTGTGACGGCGGCCCTGCGGGCGCTGGGGCTCGCGGCCGTGCTGCTCGCCGCCGGGGCCGGGCCCGCCGTCGCGGGCGAGAGCCTCGTCACCGTGATCGACAACCGGCAGGCCGACTCGGTCGTGGAGATCGACCGGGCGGGGAACGTGCAGGCCGGCAGCGGCGGGACGGCGGGCAGCGACCACGACGGCAGCGCGGTGGACGCGATCCAGGCGCTGATGGGCGTCGGGCCGGCCGCCTCGTAGCCGTACAGCGGAACGGCCGGACGGCCGGACGGCCGTACAGCGGAACGGCCGGACACCACGAGGGCGGTGTCCGGCCGTCTCCGTCTGCCGCGGGCTAGTGGTGGGTGGCCAGGCTGTGCGCGATGCCCGCCGCGACCGCGATCACGTCGGTCAGCGGCTCCGCGCAGGGGTTGGGCCGGCGGCCCGAGCAGACCTGGACCGGGACGTGCCGGTCGGTCGTCGTGCCGTCGCCGACCTGGCCGTTGGCGTTGGAACCCCAGCCGAGGGCCGTGAGGTCCGATGCCACGGCGAGGGTGTGCTCGCTGCCGGCGGCGATCTCGTTCACACCGGTGAGGAAGGCGGAGCAGGGCGCGGTCTGGCCGGTGGCGCAGGCCCGTACAGGGATCGGGTTCTGCTGGTGGTTGAAGGTGCCGTCGCCGAGCTGCCCGGCGCGGTTGTCGCCCCAGCCGACGACCGACTGCTGGTTCTGGAGGTTCAGGAGCGCGACGCTGTGGTCGCCGCCGGCGGAGATCTGGTTCACGCCGGTGAGGAAGGCGGCGCAGGGGGCGGTCTGGCCGGGCGCGCAGACCTGGACGGGCGTGTTGGTGCCGGTCGCCGTGCCGTCGCCCAGTTGGCCGAAGAAGTTGTGGCCCCAGCCGCGGACCGTTCCGTCGGTGAGCAGCGCGAGACTGTGGCTGCCGCCGCCGGCCACGCTGCCGGCCGCCGGGCCGGTGAGGGCGACCTGGACGGGAACCGACTTCTGGAAGTCGTCGCTGCCGTCGCCGAGCTGCCCGGAGGAGTTCAGACCCCAGCTGCTGACCGTCCCGTCGGCGTGCACGGCCAGGCTGTGCCAGGAGCCCGCGTCGAGACTGGTGACGCCGCTGAGGAAGGTGGCGCAGGGCGCGGTCGCGGACCGCGCGCACACCTGGACGGGCGTGTTGCGGCTGGTCGTCGTGGAGTCGCCGAGCTGCCCGTACTCGTTGTCGCCCCAGGCGACGACGCTGCCGTCGGAGCGCAGCGCCAGGTTGTGGAACGCGCCGGCGGCGACCGCGACGACGTCGGTGAGGAAGGCGGTGCAGGGGGCGGTCCGGCCGGGTGCGCAGACCTGGACGGGGCGGGTGCTCCCGGTGTTGGTGCCGTCGCCGAGCTGGCCGTCGCTGTTCAGGCCCCAGGTCCAGACGGTGCCGTCGGAGTGCAGCGCCACGCTGTGGTTGACCCCGCCGTCGATGCCGGTGGTCCGCCGGCTGTGCCCGGTGCGGACCGGGACCGCGCTGTCGGTGGTGCTCCCGTCGCCCAGCTGCCCGGTGTTGTTCGCGCCCCAGGCGACGACGGGCCCGGGGAGGACCGCGGCCGGGGCGACGGAGGCCGGGGCGATGGCGGCGGGGGCGACGGCGGCGGGGAGGACCGCGGCCGGCGGGGCGGCGGCGGTGGGTGCGGCCTGGGCGGTGAAGGCGCCGCTCGCGAGGAGCGCGGCCGCGCAGACGGCGGCGGCGCGTCCGAGCGCGCGGGTGCTGGGGCGTGGGAATCGCATGGACCGTCCTCGGGTGTGGGTGTCACGACCCCCCGGCCCACGAGCATGGCCCGGCGCGCCGGGCTCCCGCCCCCGACACGCGCCTGCCCGCACCCGACGTCAGCCCCCTGGTCCTAGGCCGTCTCTTCCGGATCTCGCCGGCCTGATCCGAAAGAAACGGCCTAGCCGGCCCCGCCCGCCCGCTCCACCACCCCGCGCACGTACGCTGCCTGGCCCACGTGCTGGTTGTCGTCGGTGATGACGCTGACGATACGGACGCCCAGCGTGACGTGCGGGGTCCAGCGGGTGTCGACGACGCGGTCGAGGTCGGCGTCGGTGAGGGACGTGACGTGCTCGACGGTGCGGGCGTGGACGGTGTCGTAGTAGTCGAGGAGGAGGTCGGCGGGCGCGCGGACGGCGGCGACCTGGGCGGAGGTGTGGCCGTAGCCGGTGGCGTCCTCGGGGAAGGGAAGGCCGAAGCGGCCGGAGAAGCCCTCGGACGTCCAGACCTGCTCCGTACCGAACGCGTCGGCGATGTGGTCGTCCTGAATGCGGCTCAGGTGCCAGATCAGCCACGCGACGGTGTTGGCGTCGGGATCGATCCGCTCGGTCAGTTCGGCGTCCGAGAGGCCCTCGACGGCCTCGTGGACGGCGTCCCGGATCCGGCTGAAGGCATCAAGGAGAAGCTCGGCGCTCTTCATGGCCCTCCTCGTGGTCACGGACCTCTTCACGCACCACGGTACGCCGAACCCGGCCCCGCCGCCGGGTTCCGCTCCGCCGCCCGTGGGGCGCTAGCGCACCGCCAGCGCGACGATCTGGGTCACCGCCTCCTCCGCGAAGTTGTCGTCGCTCACGAGGACCAGCGAGCGCTCGCCCGACGGCAGCGTCGGGCCCCACGTCATGCCCTCCGTGTTGTCGACCGTCGACAGGCCGAGCGTGTCGAAGTCCGCCACGAGCGTCTTGCGCATCGGCCGGACGGCCTGGCCCGCCAGCGAGTCCACCGCCTGGACGTCCGTCGCGCCGCGCGTGGTCGCGTCGAAGAGGCGGATCTTGTAGCCGGCGCCCGCGACCCAGGTGCGTTCGAGCACGAGGTAGCGGTCGGGGTCGTCGGGGAAGGCGAGGATCGACGGGACGCCGGTGTCGGGGCCCCAGGGGCTGGTGGGGTCGTTCACCGCGAAGATCTTTTCGAGGGGGTAGGCGAACTGCCCGAGCACCCGCCCGTCGCGCGTCTGCTGCGTCACCCGGACGAGCGCGCCGTGCTCCACCGTGGGCTCCGGCCCGTCCTGGAGCAGCGGGCCCTCGATGGCGCTGGTCAGCTCGTGGCCCCCGGCGCCGAAGGTGAGCGCCTCGATCGCCTGGTTCCGGCGCGGCCCGCGCTCCGCCATGGTGATCTCGTAGTTCGCGGGCAGCGGCAGCTGCCCGAGGTAGTCGCCGGTGGGGGAGGCGAACTGGATGGACGGCTGGATCACCGGCGGTCCGACCGTCTTGGGCCGGTCGCCCTCCTGACCCCACCAGTAGTCGCAGGTGCGCGGGTCGACCCGGATCTCCTCCGGATCGACGGCCTTGCCGTCCCCGACGGTCGGCGCCGGGTAGACCGAGCCGTCGGGCTGGCGGAACGCGTGGGTGCCGGTGAAGTCGACCGCGTGCACGCCGGCCGCGTCCACGTCCAGCCTGGCGGTGTAGAAGCGGGCGGGCTGGAGGTACGAGCGGTCGTCGCTGATGAACACGTACTCGCCGGTGCACCGGTTGCGGTCGACGCCGGAGAGGCCGCCGACCGTGGTGCCCTCGAAGTCGAGCTTGTGCGGGACGATCTTCTCGCCGAGCAGACGGGCTTGTGCCGCCCGCGCCACCGCCCGCGCCACCGGCCGCGCGGGGTCCGCCGGTTGGGCGGCGGCCATGGCCACCGCGGGGGTGAGGGTCGAGGTCAGAAGCAGGGCTGCGGCGCACGCACGGCGCGTCAGGGAAGCTCGCATGCCGATGATCTTGGCCTGGCCCGCCCGTGCGCCGCAGTCACCCGATCGGGTATTTCGGATCTTGCTCCCGAGTGGCTCTCAGGCGCGCTCGTAGTGGAAGCCGTCGCCGTAGGCCGGGCCGACGTCGTGACGGAGGCCGGACGGGACGGCGAGCTCGAAGAAGGACGGGTCGCCGTTCGTGCAGGAGGGATACCCGTCCGAACGGGCCTGGTCCACGATCGTGCCGCCCAGGTTGATGCGCTTGCCGCCGTCGGTGATCGAGATCAGCTTGGCCACGTGCTCGCAGTGGCCGCCGTTGATCTCCGTGATCATCCTGGCGGCGATCTGGCCCGGGGCGACCCGGTAGATGTAGACCGTCTTCGGCTGCCCGAGGTTGTACGCGCTGGTGTACGACCAGGTGCCGGCGAACGCCGACGAGATCCTGTTCGTCGTGGTGGGCGCCGTGGTCCTGGCGGGCGGGGGAGCGGTGGTCGTGGCGGGCGGCCTCGGGGCCGTACCGCCACTGCCGGAGCCGCCGCCCGAGACCGTACCGCCGGAGGACGAGGAGCCGCCGGAGACCGTACCGCCGGAGACGGAGCCGCCGGAGGCCGAGCCGCCGCCCGCCGCTCCACCCGCCGCGCCGCCCGGGTCCGCCGGCGGGTCGCCCTGCGACGGCGGAGCGGACGAGGCGCCGGCGGTCGGGGCCTGGTTCGGCGGTGTCGTGCCCGTGCTCGGGGTGCCCGCCGGGGCCGTGGCGGAGGGCGAGCTCGCGGTCACGCCGGGGGCGCCCTGGAGGTCGCGGCGGTCGGCGTCGTTGTCGATCAGCTTCACGACCGTGCCGCTGACGCCGAGGACGACGAAGACGGCCGCCACGACGGCCCAGATGCGGGAGGCCCGGCGCGGCTCGCGCGTCCCGGCCGGAGCCGTGCCCGCCGCCTTCGGGCGCAGCCCGAGCGTCCCCGTGTCCGAAGCCCCGGTTCCGGCCCCGGTCTCCGCCCCGGTCCCCGCCCCGGCCTCCGCCTTCGCTTCCGCCCCGGCCTCCGCCTCCGCCGCCTCCCGCTCCAGCTCCACCGACAGCGCCTCCGCGTCGAGCAGCCGCGCCGCCTGCCGGGCCAGCCGGGCCACCAGGTCGGGCGGCAGCCAGGCGCCGCCCACGGCCCCGCGGCCCGACTCCTCGCCCGGCAGGGCCGGGTCGGCGAGCAGGGCCTCGATGCCGGGGCGCTCGGTGGGGTCCTTGATCAGGCAGCGGCCGATGAAGGCGCGCAGTTCCGCGCCCTCGACCCGGTGCAGCTCCGGTTCCGCCTCCACGATCTGGAACATGATCGCGTGCTGGTTGCTGGCCCCGTGCCCGAACGGCAGTCGCCCCGTCGCCGCGTACATCAGCACGCAGCCGAGCGCGAAGACGTCGGCCGCCGGGCCCAGGGACTCGCCGCGCACCTGCTCGGGCGCCATGAAGCCGGGCGAGCCGACCACCATGCCGGTGCTGGTGAGCAGCGACTCGACGGAGGGCTCAAGGGCGCGCGCGATGCCGAAGTCGATCACGCGGGGGCCCTCGACGGTCAGCATCACGTTCGAGGGCTTGAGGTCGCGGTGCAGGATCCCGGCCCCGTGGATGCCCTGCAGCGCCCGCAGCAGGCCGAGCGCGAGGGCGAGGACCGAGTCGGCGGGCAGCGGCCCGTGCTCCCGCACGACCTGTTCGAGGGACGGCCCGGGTACGAAGCCGGTCACCACCCACGGGCGCCCGGCGTCCGGGTCGGCGTCCAGGACGGGCGCGGTGTAGTGCTCGCCGACCCGCCGCACGGCCTCGATCTCGCGCCGGAACCGGGCCCGGAACTGCGGATCCTGCGCGTGCTCCTCGTGGACGACCTTGACGGCGACCGTGCGCCCGCCCTCGGACCGCCCCAGGAACACCCGTCCCATGCCGCCGGACCCCAGCCGCCCGAGCAGCCGGTACGGCCCGACCGTCCGCGGATCCCCGGCGGCGAGCGGCTCCATGCCGCTGCCTTTTCCGCTTGTCCCGTTCTCGCCGCTCATGCCGGTCTGGTCCCCCTGATCGCACCTGATGCATGGTCAAATCCGAACGCGGTTCAGGGTAGATGAGGACACCGGGCGAGGGGGTGGCGGTTCCGGGCGGACTCCGGGCGGACTCCGGGCTGGTTCCGGGCGGACTCCGGGCTAGTCCCGGGGCTCCCGGGGGTCACGGGAGTGGTCCCGGGGGTTTCGGGGGTGTGCCCGGCGCCATTCCTCCGCCGCCGCCTCCACGTCGAACAACGTCAGGTTGAGCGGCGGGCCGGCCGGTGGGCGGGCCAGGGCCGCGGCGATCCTGGTGTTGATGTCGCCGAGGACGCGGCGCAGCTGCGACTCGGAGACGGCGGTGCGGGCCGCCTCGGCCGCGTCCTCGGCCTCCTTGCGGAGGGCCAGGGCCGGCGGGAGGGCCGCGAAGCCCTCGCGGTGCATCTTCTGCTTGACCCACCACAGCTCGTCGTACGGCGCGGTGTCGTCGGCGAGCGGCTTGCCGAAGCCGCTCAGCCCGGCGAACTCGCCGCGCTCGGCCGCCTCGCGGATCTGCCTGTCGACGAATGACTCGAAGCTGACTCCGGGCGGTTTCCGTTCGGTCATGCGTCCAGCGTACGTACGCCGGGCGGGGCGGTCACGGCGCGTTCGGGTCCGCGTACGGGTCCGCGCACCGCCTGTCCCGCCCGGGGAGCGGCAGCCGGGAAAACGGCAGGAGCCCTGCTCCGTACACATGACGTGCACGGAGCAGGGCTCCTTGGGTACAGCTCTAGAGGATCGCGATCGTCGACCCCGGGGTCACTTAGACCGGGGTGACGTTCTCCGCCTGCGGGCCCTTCGGGCCCTGCGTGACGTCGAAGTTCACCTGCTGGTTCTCCTCGAGGGAGCGGAAGCCAGAGGCGTTGATCGCGGAGTAGTGGACGAAGACATCCGGGCCGCCGCCTTCCTGGGCGATGAAGCCAAAGCCCTTTTCAGCGTTGAACCACTTCACGGTTCCGGTAGCCATGAGCCCTCCTATGGGCCAAAGGGTCGCCCTGCTCCAGAACCTGCAACCAAGTCTGAAAACTACAAAAGCCTGCGGGTCACATGCTCCGCAGGCTCTGTACTGCAAGGGAAACCAAACTGCAACTTGCGTCGAGCGTAGCACGCAGCGTGCTCGGAGGGGTAGAGGGAAAGATCACGTCACCCGGATGTTTGACACGCGCCGTACGCGCTGACGGCCCACCCGCCGATGTCCACGGTTCGAGACGGGTCTAGCCTCGCGATGTGGACAATGCAACTGAGGCAAGCGGCGCACCCGGCGATCACCACGATCACGACGATCACCGGCGCAGCCGGCCGCGGGTCGGACACATCCAGTTCCTGAACTGTCTGCCCCTCTACTGGGGCCTGGCCCGCACCGGGACGCTCCTCGATCTGGAGCTGACGAAGGACACCCCGGAGAAGCTCAGCGAGCGGCTGGTGCGCGGCGACCTCGACGTCGGCCCCATCACCCTCGTCGAATACCTCAAGCACGCCGACGAGCTGGTCGCGCTGCCGGACATCGCCGTCGGCTGCGACGGTCCCGTCATGTCCTGCGTGATCGTCTCGCAGCGCCCGCTGGACCGGCTGGACGGCGCGCGGGTCGCGCTCGGCTCGACCTCGCGCACCTCCGTGCGCCTGGCGCAGCTGCTGCTCGCCGAGCAGTACGGCGTGTCGCCGGACTACTACACGTGCCCGCCCGACCTCGGTCTGATGATGCAGGAGGCGGACGCGGCGGTGCTGATCGGCGACGCCGCGCTGCGGGCCTCGCTGCACGACGCGCCGCGGCTCGGCCTGCAGGTCCACGACCTGGGGCTGATGTGGAAGGACTGGACGGGGCTGCCGTTCGTCTTCGCGGTGTGGGCGGTGCGGAAGGACTTCCTGGCGCGCGAGCCGGAGACCGTCCGTGACGTGCACCGGGCCTTCCTGGCCTCGCGCGATCTCTCCCTGGAGGAGGTCGCGAAGGTCGCGGAGCAGGCGGCGCGCTGGGAGGCCTTCGACGCGGAGCTGCTGGAGCGGTACTTCCGGACGCTCGACTTCCGCTTCGGCGCCGAGCAGCTCGCGGGCGTGCGGGAGTTCGCCCGCCGGACCGGTCCCACGACCGGCTTCCCGGCGGACGTACGGGTCGAACTGCTCCCGGCCCGCTAGGCGTACCCGTCAGGCGGAGGGGATCGGCGGCTGGAGGAACTGGCTGATCCAGGCGATCGAGCTCTCGTCCATGCCCTGCATGTAGCTGCGCGCGTTGTGCTTGCCGTTCTGGATGATCTGGAGGTGGGACTTCACCGGGCCCTTGTTGGTGTACGTCCGGATGAAGCCCTTCACGATCGGCGTCAGCTTGGTCTCCTGCGTGCCCAGCTGGAACGCCAGGTAGACCCGGTTGTCCGGCGTGTCGGGCTTCCGGGCGAGGGCCGTCGCGAGCCGCCCCGGGTCGTTGGCCAGGCGGGCCGGCTCGTGCCCCTTCCACAGCGGGGAGTCCGGGGCGACGTCGGGGCCCGAGGCGATCACGGCCTTGAATTTGTCCGGCTTCTGCAGCACGGATTTCAGCCCGACGAAGCCGCCCGAGGACGAGCCCATGATCGCCCAGCCGTCCCGGGATCCGAAGGTACGGAAATTCGCCCGGACGAAATCCGGCACGTCCTCGGTCAGCCAGGTGCCGATTTTCGGGTGCCCCGGGATATCACTGCCGTCGTAGTAGAACTTGGCGTCCGGGTTGAGCACGGGCATCACGACGATGAACGGAAGGCTCTTTCCCTCGTCCACCCACCGGTTGATGTGCCCGGGGAAGTCGATGCCCTTGCCCGTCCAGTAATTCGCGGGGTAGCCCTTTCCGCCCGGCAGGGCGATCAGGACCGGGAAGCCGGTCTCCGAGTAGGCGGGGTCGAAATACTGTTTCGGCGCCCACACCCACACGTGCCCGGAGAACCCGGACTTCGCGCCCTGGACTTCGGTGGCGCCGATCTTGGTGCCGTCCGCGAGGTCGCGCAGCACCGTGAACGACGCCTTCGGGCCCGTCGGGAAGAGGGTCCGGGGCACGGCGGTGCCCGGACGCCCCGCGTCGGAGCCCGTATGGCCGGGCTTGAGCCGGTGCACCGCCTGCTGCTGGGCCGGTCCGGTGCGCCTCGGCGTGTCGAAGGAGACCGGGTCGCCCTCGTCGGACGAGGAACAGCCGGTGACCGTGCCGAGGGCGCCGACGGCGGCGCTGAGGGCGAGGGCGGTCGCGAGGGACCTGGTCGGGCGACGACGTGTCATGACGGGCTCCGGGTGCTTTTCGGGCGTTACGGCGGATTCCGAAGAGGGAGAGGGATCCGACGGGTGTTCGGTTGGCTCGGGACCGGCCCGAATCCGCGTGAGGGCGCTGGCGTAGGCTGGCCGCGTCCGAGAAGTAGCGCGGAGTACGCGCGCAGTACGCAGGACGTGCCCGTCCGCACCCTCCGAAAGGGACTCACCCGGTGACCGAGAAGGCCGAACTCCAGTCTGTTCTCGACCGCGCCGCCGCGGGTGGCCGGATCACCCCCGAGGAGGCGCTCGACCTGTACCGCTCGGCGCCGCTGCACGCGCTCGGCGCCGCCGCCGACGCGGTGCGCCGCCGTCGCTACGCGGGGACCGAGCACATCGCCACGTACATCATCGAGCGCAACATCAACTACACGAACGTCTGTGTGACGGCGTGCAAGTTCTGCGCCTTCTACGCGCCGCCCAAGGACACCAAGAAGGGCTGGACGCGCGACCTCGACGACATCCTGCGCCGCTGCGCGGAGACCGTGGAGCTCGGCGGCACCCAGATCATGTTCCAGGGCGGCCACCACCCCGACTACGGCGTGGAGTACTACGAGAAGCACTTCGCGGCCATCAAGAAGGACTTCCCGCAGCTGGTCATCCACTCCCTCGGCGCGTCCGAGGTCGAGCACATGGCCCGCATCTCCGGCGTCTCCGTCGAGGAGGCCATCACCCGCATCCACGAGGCCGGCCTCGACTCCTTCGCCGGCGCCGGCGCCGAGCTGCTCCCGGAGCGCCCGCGCAAGGCGATCGCCCCGCTGAAGGAGAGCGGCGAACGCTGGCTGGAGATCATGGAGATCGCCCACAAGCTGGGCGTCGAGTCGACCTCGACGATGCTGATGGGCACCGGCGAGACCAACGCCGAGCGCATCGAGCACCTGCGGATGATCCGCGACACGCAGGACCGGACGGGCGGCTTCCGGGCCTTCATCCCGTACCTGTACCAGCCCATGAACAACCACCTGAAGGGCCGCACCCAGGCCACGCTCTTCGAGTACCTGCGGATGATCGCGGTCAGCCGCCTCTTCATGGACAACATCGCGCACATCCAGGGCTCCTGGCTCACCACCGGCAAGGAGATCGGCCAGCTCACGCTGCACTACGGCGCGGACGACCTCGGCTCGATCATGCTGGAGGAGAACGTGGTCTCCTCGGCGGGCGCCAAGCACCGCTCCAACCTGCGCGAGATGATCGACATGATCCGCGCCGCGGACCGCGTCCCGGCCCAGCGCTCGACGACGTACGAGCACCTGGTCGTCCACGACGACCCGGCGAACGACCCGGTCGACGAGCGCGTCGCCTCGCACATCTCGTCCACCGCGATCGAGGGCGGCACCGCGCACCCCGAGCTGAAGCTCCTCGACGCGAACTGAGCCCGGACGGCCCCTGATGCTCACGCTCCACGTCGCCGAGGCGTCCCCCGGGACCGCGGTCCTCGTCGACGGCGCGCGCCTCGCCGCCGTCGGCCCGTACGAGGAACTGGCCGCCGCCAACCAGGACGCCCGGCTGCGCCGCTGGCCCGGCATCCTCACGCCGGGGCTGCTCAACCCGTACGGCCCCGAACTGCTCGAAGCGACCTACCACCCGGACCCGCGCGAGGCCGACGAGTACGGCACCGAGCCGATCACCGGGGAGGGGGCGCGGGCGATCTTCCGCGCCGACCCGGCGCGGCTCGGCGCCAGCGCGCGGCGCGGGGTGCAGCGGCTCCTGGCGCACGGCACGGTCGCGGTCGCCGGCGAGCTGCGCGGGCGCGCCGCCCAGGACGCGGTGCGCCGGGCCGGGCTCGCCGTCGGGCAGCGCCCGCCGAGCCTGCCGGGCCCGCCGTCCCTCTCGCCGACGCCGCTCGTCCTGCTGCCCGCCCTGGCGGCCGGCGGCCCGGCCCGGTTCGCGGTCTTCGACGTCCCGGACCGCGCGTCCCTCGTGCGCGAGGGCGCGGGCACGTGCGTGGCGACGGTCCTCGGCGGACGGCTGGTGTACCGGGCCCGCTGACCGGTGCGTCCAGGGTGCCCTGCGACAATGCGGGCGTAACGTCATCCGGACGTGATCCGGACGTGATCCGGCCGTACGACACGGCAGTACGACACAAGTGAGGCGAACGCCAGTGATCCGCGCAACCCTGGACAAGCAGCCGCACGAAGTCGCCTCGATGTTCGACGACGTGGCGGCGAACTACGACCTCACCAACGACGTCCTCTCGCTCGGCCAGGACCGGCGCTGGCGCAAGGAGGTCGCGAAGGCCGTCGACGCGCGCCCGGCGCAGAAGGTCCTGGACCTGGCGGCCGGCACGGCGACGTCCTCGCAGCCGTTCGTCCGGGCGGGCGCGTACGTCGTGCCGTGCGACTTCTCGCTCGGGATGCTGCGGGTCGGCAAGGAGAAGCACCCGTGGATGCCCTTCACCGCGGGCGACGGCACCAGGCTGCCCTTCAAGGACGACGTCTTCGACGCCGTCACCATCTCCTTCGGCCTGCGCAACATCCAGGACACCGACCAGGCGCTGCGCGAGCTCTACCGGGTGACGAAGCCGGGCGGCCGGGTCGTCATCTGCGAGTTCTCGCACGCCACCTGGGCGCCGTTCCGCACGGTCTACGAGGAGTACCTGATGCGCGCGCTGCCGCCGGTCGCGCGGGCCGTGTCGTCCAACCCCGACGCGTACGTCTACCTCGCCGAGTCCATCCAGGACTGGCCCGACCAGCCGACCCTCGCGGGGATGATGCAGAAGGCCGGCTGGTCGAAGGTGGCCTGGCGGAACCTCACGGGCGGGATCGTGGCCCTGCACCGCGGGTTCAAGGCGTAACCCTCCCCAATAGACTGCCCCCACCCCCCAATTCCTCGACCCTTTCGGGAGACCCCGCCGTGACCGAGCAGCAGCCCCTGTCCGAGCACAGCGCAGATGTGATCGTCGTCGGGGCCGGCCCGGCGGGTTCGACCACCGCGTACTACCTGGCCAAGGCGGGACTCGACGTCCTGCTCCTGGAGAAGACCGCGTTCCCGCGCGAGAAGGTGTGCGGCGACGGCCTCACCCCGCGCGCCACCAAGCAGCTGGTGGCGATGGGCATCGACATCTCCGAGGAGGCCGGCTGGCTCCGCAACAAGGGCCTGCGGATCATCGGCGGCGGCGTGCGGCTCCAGCTGGACTGGCCGGATCTCGCCTCCTACCCGGACTACGGACTCGTCCGCAAGCGCGACGACTTCGACGAGATGCTGGCCCGGCAGGCGCAGAAGGCCGGGGCGCGGCTCTACGAGCGCTGCAACGTGAGCGGCCCGGTCGTCGACGCCCGTACGGGCCGGATCACCGGCGTCACGGCGAAGCTCGGCGAGGAGAAGCGCGAGGTCACCTTCCACGCGCCGCTCGTCGTCGCCGCCGACGGCAACTCCACCCGGCTCTCGCTCGCGATGGGCCTGCACCGGCGCGAGGACCGGCCGATGGGCGTGGCGGTCCGCACGTACTTCACGACCCCGCGCCACGAGGACGACTACCTGGAGTCCTGGCTGGAGCTGTGGGACCGGCGCGGCCCGCAGGACCGTCTCCTGCCCGGCTACGGCTGGATCTTCGGCATGGGCGACGGCACCTCCAACGTCGGCCTCGGCATCCTCAACTCCTCCGCCGCCTTCCGCGAGCTGGACTGGCGCGAGGTCCTCAAGGCGTGGTGCGCGTCCATGCCGGAGGACTGGGGCTTCACCCCGGAGAACATGACGACGCCGATCCGCGGCGCCGCCCTGCCGATGGCCTTCAACCGCCAGCCGCACTACACCCGCGGCCTGCTGCTCGTCGGCGACGCCGGCGGCCTCGTCAACCCGTTCAACGGCGAGGGCATCGCCTACGCGATGGAGTCCGGCCAGCTCGCCGCCGACGTCATCGTCCAGGCGCACGCCCGCGCCACGCCCGCCCAGCGCGAACTGGCCCTCCAGGGCTACCCGAAGGTCCTCAAGGACACCTACGGCGGCTACTACACGCTGGGCCGCGCCTTCGTGAAGCTCATCGGCAACCCGAAGATCATGAAGGTCGCGACGCAGCACGGCCTGACCCACCCGCTGCTGATGAAGTTCACGCTGAAGATGCTGGCCAACCTCACCGACCCGACGGGCGGCGACGCGATGGACCGCATCATCAACGGCCTGTCGAAGGTGGCCCCGAAGGCCTGAGCCCCGAAGGCCTGAGCCCCGGAGGCCCGGGCCCCGAGGGCCTGGGCCCCGAAGGTGTGAGCCTCAGCGGGTGAACCGGGCACGGTAGGCGGTCGGGGAGACGCCGACGGTACGGGTGAAGTGGCGGCGCAGGTTCGCCGCCGAGCCCAGACCGCTCTCCTCCCCGATCCGCTCGACCGGCAGGTCCGTCGCCTCCAGGAGCGTCTGCGCCCGCGCCACCCGCTGCTGCAGCAGCCACTGCAGCGGGGTGGTGCCGTGCGCCTCCCGCACCCTGCGGTGGAAGGTGCGCGGGCTCATCCGGGCCCGGCGCGCCAGCTCGTCGACGGACAGTGGCTCGTGCAGCCGCTCCAGCGCCCAGTGGAGCACGGGCCCGAGCGGGTCCGCCCCGCCCGCCGGCAGCGGCGCCTCGACGAACTGCGGGCGGTCGCCGGGCCGCTGGGCCGGGACGACGAGCCGGCTCGCCAGCGCGCCCGCGACCGCCGCGCCGAGGTCCTTGCGTACGAGGTGCAGGCACAGGTCGAGGCCGGCGGCGGCGCCCGCGCTGGTCAGCACGGTCTCGTCGTCGGTGTAGAGGACGGCCGGGTCCACGGTCACCGCCGGGTGGCGGGCCGCCAGTTCGGTCGCGTACGCGTGGTGGAGCGTCGCCCGGCGCCCGTCGAGCAGCCCGGCCGCGGCGAGCGCGAAGGCGCCGCTGCACATCGACACCATCCGGGCCCCGCTCCCGGCGGCCGCCCGCAGCGCCGCCACCAGCTCGGCGGGCAGCTCCTGCCGGCCCTCCACCACCGCGTCCGGGACGGACGGCACGATCACGGTGTCCGCGCCGGCGAGTCCCTCCAGACCGTGGGTGGCGTGCGGCGCGGGGCCGCAGACCCGCAGCGTGTACCAGGGGTCGGCCAGGTCGGCGTGCGGGATGCCGAAGACCATGGACGCGACGGAGAGTTCGTACAGGTCCCACGGGGAGATCGCGCCCCGCTCGTCGGGCACGAGGACGACGGCCACCGATGCCGCGCCCGAGTCCGTGTCGCCCGAGTCCGTGTCGCCCACGCCGGTGTCGTCCACGCCGGTGTCGCCCAAGTCCCTGTCGCCCAAGTCCCTGTCGCTCATGATCGCGAGCCTATGGCAGGAATGGTGCGGCAGGCGGCAGTCCGTCTCCTGTCGGCCGGATCCGGCCACTGCGAGCGTGGAGCCATGACCACTTCGCACGCGAGCACCCACCAGCCCGTCACCGTCATCGGCCTCGGACGGATGGGCACGGCCCTCGCCGCCGCCTTCCTCGACGCCGGCCACCCCACCACCGTCTTCAACCGCACCCCGGCCCGCGCCGACGCCCTCGTCGCCCGGGGCGCCCGCCGTGCCGCCACCGTCGCCGAGGCGGTCGCGGCGAGCGAGCTCGTCGTGGTCTGCGTCCTCGACTACCCGGCCGTCCGCGCCCTGCTCGACCCGGTCGCCGCCGGGCTGAGCGGCCGGGTCCTGGTCAACCTCACCTCCGGCTCGCCCGAGCAGGCCCGCGCGGAGGCCGAGTGGGCCGCCGGGCACGGCATCGGCTACCTCGACGGCGGCATCATGACCACCCCGCCCGGCATCGGGAACAGCGACAGCCTGATCCTCTACGCGGGCGGGCCCGAGCTGCTCGCCGCGCACCGCCCGGCGCTCGCCGTGCTCGGCGACCCGGTGGACCTGGGCGCGGACGCGGGCCTCGCCTCGCTGTACGACGCCGGGCTGCTCGGCATGATGTGGTCGGTGTTCGGCGGCTGGCTGCACGCCACCGCGCTGACCGGCGCCGACGGCGTGCCGGCGAAGGAGTTCGCGGGCGTGGCGGTGCGCTGGCTGCGCACGCTGGCCTGGTTCGTGACCACGTACGCGGAGCAGATCGACGCGGGGGAGTACCCGGGCGACGACGCGACGCTCGACGTCCACGTGGCCTCGATCGCGCATCTGCTGCACGCGGGCGAGGAGCGGGGCGTGGACAACGGGCTGCCGGAGCTGCACCTGGAGATGATGAGGCGGGCGGTGGCGGCCGGGCACGGCGGCGACAGCTACGCCCGGATCATCGAGGCATTCCGGAAGTAGCGTCCTCTTTAGGATGAAACGGCGAAGGGCCGTCGCTCCCCCGAGGAGTGACGGCCCTTCGTCTCGTACGAGTCTGTGCGCGCGATCAGAGGATGCGCACCGCGCCCGACGGCGGGTCCCAGTCCAGGTCGCGCTCGACGACGCCGGTGGACGGGTTCTGCGCGCCGACGTACTTGCCGCCGCCGACGTAGATGGCGACGTGGTACGAGCCGCTGCGGGAACCCCAGTAGAGGACGTCGCCCGGCTGCAGGTTGCTCAGGGAGACGGAGGTGCCCATGCTCGACTGCTCGTAGGAGATGCGCGGCAGGTCGATGCCGGCCTGGCGGTAGGCGGCCTGCACGAGGCCGGAGCAGTCCCAGGAGTTGGGACCGGTGCCGCCGGAGACGTAGGCGTCGCCGATCTGGGCCTTGGCGAAGGCCACGATCGCGGCGGCGGAGCCGGTGGCGACCTGCGCGCTGCTGCCGGTGCTCGACATGGAGCTGTACGACGACGAGGAGCCCGCGGAGAGCGAGGTGCGCGTCGCGGTACGGGAGGCGCGCTCGCGGGCCTCGGCGCGGGCCTTCTCGGCGCGCTCGGCCTCGGCCTTGCGCTCGGCCTCCGCCTTGGCCTTCTTGGCGTCCTTCGCGGCCTTCTGCAGCGCCGCGTCCTCCTGGGAGGCGAGCGCCTGGTCCAGGGCCTCCTGCTGGGACGCCTCGGCGGAGGCGGAGACGGCGCTGGCGAGATCGGCGTCGAGGGAGCCCAGGGTGGGCATCTCGAGGGTCTTCTCGGTCACCGGCTCGGCGTTCGCCGGCGCGGCGGCACCGGCCACCGCGATGGTGCTGAGAACGCCACCGGCAACTCCGGCCCGGAGCGCGAGCTTCGAGGCGCTCTGTCGGGGCTTCCGGTGGCTACGTATGTGAGCGGTCTGGGACATGAGAACAACCGCTATCAGGGCTTCAGGGTTCCCTTCAAGAAACGTGGGTTGCGCCACAGTTACGTACGGAACCACTTAATCCGCTTCTCTGACACCCTTATTGACGCCGTAACGGGCAAATCGGTCAGGGCTCAACACCCTCTTGATCACGTGTTTTCAATGAAACGTCCGAATTGCCCGCCGCTTACCACCTCTTCACGTCGATGGCCAAGCCCCGTTCTTCTGGCGACCGGGATCGAGTGACGCAGGTCACATCCCGGCTCGTGAACGCGTGCACACGTCCACCGCGGTACACCGGACCCCTCGACCGGGCGACGGCCGGTTCCCTTATCACTCGTCCGCGCCTCAGTGCCAATTTGCCTGTAGGGCCCAACTCTTGATAGTGCGACACCCCTCTCGACCAGCGATTTCCGGTACGGGTGTCACATCTGGTGATCACCTGGGCGCTTCGAGTGGCAAGATCACCGCTCATCCGACTTCATGATCCTTCGTCAGGTGGTGGAGATCACAAAGTCGTTGGTGTACCCCGTGTCGCAGATCACAGAGGGGCGGGCTTAAGATACGCGGCAGCCGGGCTTGTGAACTGCCTCACATGGGGGCGATCTTTCAGGGCCCCGGCGGTGCGGTCCAACGGTCAAGGACGACTGGAAGGAGCGAGGAGCGTGAATGCGTACGCGCCCATCCTCGTGCTCGGTGCCCTGGGAGCCGGGTTTGCGATCTTCTCCGTGGTCATGGCCACGCTAATCGGGCCAAAGCGGTACAACAGGGCAAAACTTGAGGCGTACGAGTGCGGCATCGAACCCACGCCGACGCCGGCCGGGGGCGGTCGCTTCCCGATCAAGTACTACCTGACGGCGATGCTCTTCATCGTCTTCGACATCGAGATCGTCTTCCTCTACCCCTGGGCCGTCACCTTCGACGCCCTGGGGCTTTTCGGGCTCGTGGAGATGCTGCTCTTCGTGCTCACCGTCTTCGTCGCCTACGCCTACGTGTGGCGGCGCGGCGGCCTGGAATGGGACTGAGGGGCTGAGGAGCACCCATGGGACTCGAAGAGAAGCTGCCGAGCGGTTTCCTGCTGACGACCGTCGAACAGGCCGCGGGCTGGGTCCGGAAGGCGTCCGTCTTCCCCGCGACCTTCGGCCTCGCCTGCTGCGCCATCGAGATGATGACGACCGGCGCCGGCCGCTACGACCTGGCTCGCTTCGGCATGGAGGTCTTCCGCGGCTCGCCGCGCCAGGCCGACCTGATGATCGTCGCCGGCCGCGTCAGCCAGAAGATGGCGCCCGTCCTGCGACAGGTCTACGACCAGATGCCGAACCCCAAGTGGGTCATCTCCATGGGGGTTTGCGCGTCCTCGGGCGGAATGTTCAACAATTACGCGATTGTCCAGGGCGTCGACCACATCGTCCCGGTCGACATCTACCTGCCGGGCTGCCCGCCGCGCCCGGAGATGCTGATGGACGCGATCCTCAAACTCCACCAGAAGATCCAGACCTCCAAGCTCGGCGTGAACGCCAAGGAGGCGGCCCGCGAGGCGGAGGAGGCGGCGCTCAAGGCGCTGCCCACCATTGAGATGAAGGGTCTGCTCCGGTGAGCGACGAGACACCCAACCCCGAGAAGGAGCTGAGCGCCCAGAACCTGCCGGGCCAGCGCGGGGAGCACGGCGAGGAGGTCCGCGTCCAGCGCGGCATGTTCGGCGCCGACAACGGCGGCGACACCTCGGGCTACGGCGGCCTGGTCCGCTCGATCAGACTTCCCGGCGAGGCCACCCGCCCTTACGGCGGCTGGTTCGACGAGGTCGCCGACGAGCTGGAGGGCGCCCTGGAGGAACAGGGCCTGGTCCCCGAGAACGCCATCGAGAAGACGGTCGTCGACCGCGGCGAGCTCACCTTCCACATCGCGCGCGAGCACCTCGTCCGGGTCGCCCGCACCCTGCGCGACGACCCCGCCCTGCGCTTCGAGCTGTGTACGGGCGTCTCCGGCGTCCACTACCCCGGCGACAAGGGCCGCGAGCTGCACGCCGTCTACCACCTGCGCTCGCTCACCCACGGCCGGCTGATCCGCCTGGAGGTCTCGGCCCCCGACGCCGAGCCGCGCATCCCGTCGCTCGTCGCGGTCTATCCGACCAACGACTGGCACGAGCGCGAGACGTACGACTTCTTCGGCATCGTCTTCGACGGCCACCCCGCCCTCACCCGGATCATGATGCCGGACGACTGGCAGGGCCACCCGCAGCGCAAGGACTACCCGCTCGGCGGCATCGCCGTCGAGTACAAGGGCGCCCAGATCCCGGCTCCGGACCAGCGGAGGTCGTACTCGTGAACACGGCAGAGAACACCGCGCAGAGCCCCGACGCGTCCGACGCGCGCGAGACCACCGAGGGCACGGTCTACACGGTCACCGGCGGCGACTGGGACGAGGTCGTCCAGTCCGCCGCCAAGGCCGACGACGAGCGCATCGTCGTCAACATGGGCCCCCAGCACCCGTCCACCCACGGCGTGCTCCGGCTCATCCTGGAGATCGACGGCGAGACCGTCACCGAGGCCCGCTGCGGCATCGGCTACCTCCACACCGGCATCGAGAAGAACCTCGAGTACCGGACCTGGACGCAGGGCACCACCTTCGTCACCCGCATGGACTACCTCACCTCGTTCTACAACGAGACGGCGTACTGCCTCGCCGTGGAGAAGCTGCTCGGCATCACCGACGACATCCCGGACCGGGCCAGCATCATCCGGGTGCTCCTCATGGAGCTCAACCGGCTCTCCTCGCACCTGGTCTGCATCGCCACCGGCGGCATGGAGCTCGGCGCCACCACGATCATGATCTACGGCTTCCGGGACCGCGAGATGATCCTGGACCTGTACGAGCTGATCACCGGCCTGCGCATGAACCACGCCTACATCCGGCCCGGCGGCCTCGCCCAGGACCTCCCGCCCGGCGCCGTCGACGCCGTGCGCGAGTTCGTGAAGACGATGCGGAAGAACCTGCCGGAGTACGACAAGCTCGCCACCGGCAACCCCATCTTCAAGGGCCGCATGCAGGACGTCGGCTACCTCGACCTCACCGGCTGCATGGCCCTCGGCGCCACCGGACCGATCCTGCGCTCCGCGGGCCTCCCGCACGACCTGCGCAAGACCGACCCGTACTGCGGCTACGAGAACTACGAGTTCGAGGTGCCCACCGCCGACAGCTGCGACGCCTACGGGCGCTTCCTGGTCCGCCTGGAGGAGATGCGCCAGTCGCTGCGGATCGTCGAGCAGTGCCTCGACCGGCTGGAGCCCGGACCGGTCATGGTCGGCGACAAGAAGATCGCCTGGCCCGCCCAGCTCGCCCTCGGCCCCGACGGCCTCGGCAACTCCCTCGACCACATCAAGAAGATCATGGGCACCTCCATGGAGGCCCTGATCCACCACTTCAAGCTGGTCACCGAGGGCTTCCGGGTCCCGGCCGGACAGGCGTACGCGGCCGTCGAGTCGCCCAAGGGCGAACTCGGCGTCCACGTCGTCTCCGACGGCGGCACCCGCCCCTACCGGGTCCACTTCCGCGACCCGTCGTTCACCAACCTCCAGGCCATGGCGGCGATGTGCGAAGGCGGCCAGGTCGCCGACGTCATCGTCGCCGTCGCGTCCATCGACCCCGTGATGGGAGGCGTCGACCGATGACGGAGAACGTGAGTCTCGGGATGCCCCAGCTGCCCGCGCCCGACTACCCGGCCGAGGTCCGCGCCCGGCTGGAGGAGGACGCGCGGGCGATCATCGCCCGCTACCCGGGGTCCCGCTCCGCGCTCCTGCCGATGCTGCACCTCGTGCAGGCGGAGGAGGGCCACGTGACCCGCACCGGCATGCGGTTCTGCGCCGACATGCTGGACCTCACCACCGCCGAGGTCACCGCCGTCGCCACCTTCTACACCATGTACCGCCGCAAGCCGTCCGGCGACTACCAGGTCGGCGTCTGCACCAACACCCTGTGCGCGGTCATGGGCGGCGACGCCATCTTCGAGGAGCTCAAGGAGCACCTCGCCGTCGGCAACGACGAGACGACCCCCGACGGCAAGGTCACCCTCGAACACATTGAGTGCAACGCGGCCTGCGACTACGCGCCCGTCGTGATGGTCAACTGGGAGTTCTTCGACAACCAGACGCCCGAGTCGGCCAAGCGGCTCGTCGACGACCTGCGGGCCGGCCGCCCCGTCTCGCCCACCCGCGGCGCGCCCCTGTGCACCTTCAAGGAGACCGCCCGGATCCTGGCCGGCTTCCCCGACGAGCGCGAGGGCGCCGTCGAGGCGTCCGGCGGCGCAGGACCGGCCTCGCTCGTCGGCCTGCGCCTGGCCAAGGGCGAGACCCAGCCCACCCGAATCGTCCACCCGCGCGGCGAGACAGCCAGTGGGGAGGGAGCGTGATGACCTTGGCGGCCGAGATCAACAACAGCAGCCCGGAGAAGCTGCTCTCACCCGTCCTGTCGGCCTTCTGGGACCAGCCCGACTCGTGGACCCTGGAGACCTACCGCCGGCACGACGGCTACGAGGGCCTGCGCAAGGCCCTCGCGATGTCGCCCGACGACCTCATCGCGTACGTCAAGGACTCGGGCCTGCGCGGCCGCGGCGGCGCGGGCTTCCCCACCGGCATGAAGTGGCAGTTCATCCCGCAGGGCGACGGCAAGCCGCACTACCTCGTCGTCAACGCCGACGAGTCCGAGCCCGGCACCTGCAAGGACATCCCCCTCCTCTTCGCCAACCCGCACTCCCTCATCGAGGGCATCGTGATCGCCTGCTACGCGATCCGGTCCAGCCACGCCTTCATCTATCTGCGCGGCGAGGTCGTGCCCGTCCTGCGCCGCCTGCACGAGGCCGTGCGGGAGGCGTACGAGGCGGGTTACCTCGGCCGGAACATCCTGGGCAGCGGGCTCGACGTCGAAGTCACCGTGCACGCCGGCGCCGGGGCGTACATCTGCGGCGAGGAGACCGCGCTGCTCGACTCGCTGGAAGGACGCCGCGGCCAGCCCCGGCTGCGTCCCCCCTTCCCCGCGGTCGCCGGCCTGTACGCGTGCCCCACCGTCGTGAACAACGTCGAGTCCATCGCCTCGGTTCCCGCGATCCTGAACCGCGGCAAGGACTGGTTCACGTCGATGGGCACCGAGAAGTCCCCGGGCTTCACGCTCTACTCGCTCAGCGGCCACGTCGCCTCGCCCGGCCAGTACGAGGCCCCGCTCGGCATCACCCTGCGCCAGCTCCTCGACATGAGCGGCGGGATGCGGCCCGGCCACCGGCTGAAGTTCTGGACCCCGGGCGGCTCCTCCACCCCGATGTTCACCGACGAGCACCTCGACGTCCCGCTCGACTACGAGGGCGTCGGAGCCGCCGGCTCCATGCTCGGCACCAAGGCGCTGCAGTGCTTCGACGAGACGACGTGCGTGGTGCGGGCGGTGACCCGCTGGACCGAGTTCTACGCCCACGAGTCCTGCGGCAAGTGCACGCCCTGCCGCGAAGGCACGTACTGGCTCGTCCAGTTGCTCCGCGACATCGAGGCCGGCAGGGGCGTCATGTCCGACCTCGACAAGCTGAACGACATCGCCGACAACATCAACGGCAAGTCGTTCTGCGCCCTCGGCGACGGCGCCGCCTCGCCGATCTTCTCCTCGCTGAAGTACTTCCGCGAGGAGTACGAGCAGCACATCACGGGCAAGGGCTGCCCCTTCGACCCCGCCAAGTCGACCGCCTGGGCGGACAAGCACCGGGAGGTGAACGCATGACCGTCACCACGTCCGCCCCCGGAGGGGGAGGTGCCGCGGTGCCCCCTGAGGACCTCGTCACGCTGACCATCGACGGCATCGAGATCTCCGTCCCCAAGGGGACCCTGGTGATCCGCGCCGCCGAGCAGCTCGGCATCGAGATCCCCCGCTTCTGCGACCACCCGCTCCTCGACCCGGCCGGCGCCTGCCGCCAGTGCATCGTCGAGGTCGAGGGCCAGCGCAAGCCGATGGCGTCCTGCACCATCACCTGCACCGACGGCATGGTCGTCAGGTCGCAGCTGACCTCGCCGGTCGCCGAGAAGGCCCAGCACGGCGTGATGGAGCTGCTGCTCATCAACCACCCGCTGGACTGCCCGGTCTGCGACAAGGGCGGCGAGTGCCCGCTGCAGAACCAGGCCATGTCGCACGGCCAGGCCGAGTCCCGCTTCGAGGGGAAGAAGCGGACCTACGAGAAGCCGATCCCGCTCTCCACGCAGGTGCTGCTCGACCGCGAGCGGTGCGTGCTGTGCGCGCGCTGCACCCGCTTCTCGCAGCAGGTCGCCGGCGACCCGATGATCGAGCTGATCGAGCGCGGCGCGCTCCAGCAGGTCGGCCTCGGCAACAGCGACCCCTTCGAGTCGTACTTCTCCGGCAACACCATCCAGATCTGCCCGGTCGGCGCGCTGACCTCCGCCGCGTACCGCTTCCGCGCCCGGCCCTTCGACCTGGTGTCGTCGCCGAGCGTGTGCGAGCACTGCGCCGGCGGCTGCGCGACCCGCACCGACCACCGGCGCGGCAAGGTCATGCGCCGGCTCGCCGCCGACGACCCCGAGGTCAACGAGGAGTGGATCTGCGACAAGGGCCGGTTCGGCTTCCGGTACGCGCAGCAGCGCGACCGGCTGACCACGCCGCTCGTGCGCGATCCCGAGACCGGCGTCCTGGAGGCGGCGTCCTGGCCGGAGGCCCTGGAGGCGGCGGCGCGCGGGCTCGTGCGCGGGCGCACCGGCGTGCTGACCGGCGGCCGGCTGACGGTCGAGGACTCCTACGCGTACGCCAAGTTCGCCCGGGTCGCCCTCGACACCAACGACGTCGACTTCCGGGCCCGGATCCACTCGGGCGAGGAGGCCGACTTCCTGGCCTCGGTCGTCGCGGGCCGCGGCCGTGACCTGGACGGCAGCGGGGTCACGTACACCTCGCTCGAAGCCGCTCCGGTGGTGCTCCTCGTGGGCCTGGAGGCCGAGGAGGAGGCGCCCGGCGTCTTCCTGCGGCTGCGCAAGGCGTGGCGGAAGAAGGGGCAGCGGACCTACGCGGTCGCCTCGCACGCCACCCGCGGCCTGGAGAAGGCCGGCGGCACGCTGCTCGCCGCCGCGCCCGGCACCGAGACGGAGTGGCTGGACGCCCTCACCTCCCGGGTCGGGCTCTCCGCGGACGGCCTCGCCGCCGCCGAGGCGCTGCGCCAGGACGGCGCCGTCATCGCCGTCGGCGAGCGGCTCGCCGGGGTGCCCGGCGCGCTGACCGCCGCCGTCCGGGCCGCGACCGCCACCGGCGCGAAGCTGGTGTGGATCCCGCGCCGGGCCGGTGAGCGCGGCGCCGTCGAGGCGGGCGCCATCCCGGCGCTGCTGCCCGGCGGGCGGCCCGCGACCGATCCCCGCGCCCGCGAGGAGGTCGCCGCCGTGTGGGGCGTGCGCGAACTGCCGCACGGCTACGGCCGCGACACCGGCCAGATCGTCGAGGCCGCCGCCACCGGCGAACTCGCGGCCCTGCTCGTCGCGGGCGTCGACGTCGACGACCTGCCGGACCCGGCCCGCGCCCGCGAGGCGCTCGACGCGGCCTTCGTCGTCTCCCTGGAGCTGCGCCCCGGCGCGGTCACCGAGCGGGCCGACGTGGTCCTGCCGGTCGCGGCGGTCGCCGAGAAGCCCGGCACCTTCCTCAACTGGGAGGGGCGGGCCCGGCTCTTCGAGGCGGCGCTGAAGCCGGAGCACATGACCCGGCCGCTGCCGCCGACCGACGCGCGCGTGCTGCACATGCTGGCCGACGCGATGGACGCCCACCTGGGGCTGCCCGACCTGCGGTCGATCCGGCGCGAGCTGGACCGGCTGGCCGGCTGGACCGGCGAGCGGGCCACCGAGCCGGCCGAGCCCGGCCAGGCCGCCGCCCGCCCCGGCGACGGCGAGGCCGTCCTCGCCGGACACCGCCTCCTGCTCGACCTGGGCCGCCTCCAGGAGGGCGACGAGGCGCTGGCCGGCACCCGGCACGCCGCCGTCGCCCGGCTCTCCGCCGGCACCGCGGAGGCCACCGGCGTCAAGGACGGCGATCTCCTCGAAGTCACCGGCCCGGCCGGCTCGGTGACCTTCCCGCTGGCCGTCACCGAGATGCCCGACCGGGTGGTCTGGCTCCCGCTGAACTCCGCGGGCCACGGCGTCCTCACCGACACCGGCGCCCGCCCCGGCGACCTGGTCCGCATCGGCCCGGCGACCCCGAAGGAGGTGGTGGAGGCGTGAACACGCTGCTCGCCGCGGAAGACCTGTCCATGTTCGGCACGGACCCCTGGTGGCTCGTCGCGGTCAAGGCCGTCTTCTGCTTCGCGTTCCTCATGGTGACCGTGCTCCTCGCCATCGTGTGGGAGCGCAAGGTCGTCGCGTGGATGCAGCTGCGCGTCGGCCCCAACCGGCACGGCCCCTGGGGCCTCCTCCAGTCCCTCGCGGACGGCGTCAAGCTGATGCTCAAGGAGGACCTGATCGTCAAGCGGGCCGACAAGGCGGTCTACATCCTCGCTCCGGTCGTCGCCGCCATCCCGGCGTTCATGGCGATCGCCGTGATCCCGTTCGGCCCGGCCGACGACGAGGTGTCGATCTTCGGCCAGCGCACCACGATGCAGCTCACCGACCTGCCGATCGCGATGCTCTACATCCTCGCGGTCGCCTCCGTCGGCATCTACGGCATCGTCCTCGCCGGCTGGTCGTCCGGCTCCACGTACCCGCTGCTCGGCGGACTGCGCTCGGCCGCGCAGATGATCTCGTACGAGATCGCCATGGGCGCCGCCTTCGCCTCCGTCTTCCTCTACTCCGGGTCGATGTCGACCTCGGCGATCGTGGAGGCGCAGGCCGACCGCTGGTACATCGTGCTGCTCCCGGTCTCCTTCCTCATCTACGTCGTGACGATGGTCGGCGAGACCAACCGCGCCCCCTTCGACATGCCGGAGTCCGAGGGCGACCTGGTCGGCGGCTTCAACACCGAGTACTCGTCGATCAAGTTCGCGCTGTTCATGCTCGCCGAGTACGTGAACATGGTGACCGTCTCGGCCGTCTCCACCACCCTCTTCCTGGGCGGCTGGCGCGCCCCGTGGCCGATCTCCGGCTTCTGGGAGGGCGCCAACCACGGCTGGTGGCCGATGCTGTGGTTCGTCATCAAGGTCCAGCTGCTGCTGTTCTTCTTCATCTGGCTGCGCGGCACGCTGCCCCGCGTCCGCTACGACCAGCTGATGAAGCTGGGCTGGAAGGTGCTCATCCCGGTCTCCGTGGTGTGGCTGATGCTCGTCGCCACCGTCCGGGCGCTGCGCAACGAGAACTACGACTTCCAGACGATCGTGCTGTACGTGGCCGGGGCCGTCCTCGCGGTGCTGCTGCTCTCCTTCGTCGTGGACGTCTTCCGCGACCGGAAGGCGAAGGACGAGGCCGCGAAGGCGCCCGCCCCGGCCCCGTTCGACCCGATGGCCGGCGGCTTCCCCGTACCGCCCCTGCCCGGACAGTCCCTGCCGCCCGTACCGCGGCGTCGGCCCCGCGGCGAGCGGGAGCTGATTGTCAGTGGTGGCCCCGATACTGCTACTGCGAGTGATGGAAAGGAGACGGACGGTGTCTGACTTCCAGAATCCGGTGGCCGGCTTCGGCGTGACCTTCAAGGCCATGTTCAAGAAGCGGCTGACCGAGCAGTACCCGGAGCAGCAGAAGACGACGGCGCCCCGCTTCCACGGCCGGCACCAGCTCAACCGTCACCCCGACGGTCTGGAGAAGTGCGTCGGCTGCGAACTGTGCGCCTGGGCCTGCCCGGCCGACGCCATCTACGTGGAGGGCGCGGACAACACCGACGAGGAGCGCTACTCGCCGGGCGAGCGGTACGGGCGGGTGTACCAGATCAACTACGCCCGCTGCATCCTGTGCGGCCTGTGCATCGAGGCGTGCCCCACGCGCGCGCTGACGATGACCAACGAGTTCGAGCTGGCCGACTCCTCCCGCGAGAACCTGATCTACACCAAGGAGCAGCTCCTCGCGGGGCTCACCGAGGGCATGGTCGACACCCCGCACGCCCTCTACCCGGGCACGGACGAGCAGGACTACTACCGCGGCTCCGTCACCGAGGCCGCGCCCGGCACGGTCCGTCAGGTCGCCGTCTCCAAGGGAGAGAAGGGCGAGGACGCCCCGGAGGAGGTGGACGCATGAGCGCGCTCGCGGCGTACAGCACGTCCACCGGTGAGGCGTTCCAGTTCTGGGTGCTCGGCACCTTCGCCGTCATCGGCGCGCTGTGCACGATCCTGATGAAGAAGGCCGTCCACGCGGCCCTCTGCCTCGCCGGCACCATGATCATCCTGGCGGTGTTCTACCTCGCCAACGGCGCCTACTTCCTGGGCATCGTCCAGATCGTCGTCTACACCGGCGCGATCATGATGCTGTTCCTCTTCGTCGTCATGCTGGTCGGCGTCACCGCCGCCGACTCGCTGAAGGAGACCATCAAGGGACAGCGCTGGTGGGCCGCCGCCTGCGGGCTCGGCTTCGGCATCCTGCTGATCGCCGGTCTCGGCCACGCCTCCCTGAAGGAGTTCGACGGGCTCGGCGCGGCCAACACGGCCCACGGCGGAAACGTGGAGGGCCTCGCCGCCCTCCTCTTCACCAAGTACGTCTTCGCCTTCGAGATCACCGGCGCCCTGCTCATCACCGCCGCCGTCGGCGCCATGGTGCTCACCCACCGCGAGCGCACCGAACGCGCCCGCACCCAGCGCGAGCTGTCCGAGCAGCGCGTGCGCGAGGGCAAGCACCTGCCGCCGCTGCCCGCACCCGGCGTCTACGCCCGGCACAACGCGGTGGACATCGCCGGCCTGCTGCCCGACGGCACCCCGGCCGACCTCACCGTGATCTCGACGCTGCGCAAGCGCGGCCAGATCCGGGACGTGTCGCAGGAGGCGCTGGCGGACCTCAAGGCCCTGGAGCAGCGCTCCGAGGAGCGCCTGGGCCGCGACCGGGACGCGGTCCGGGACATCCGTGACGGAGAGGAGGCCACGCGGTGAACCCCGTCAACTACCTGTATCTCGCCGCCCTGCTGTTCACCATCGGCGCGATCGGGGTGCTCATCCGACGGAACGCGATCGTGCTCTTCATGTGCGTCGAGCTGATGCTGAACGCCTGCAATCTCGCGTTCGTCACCTTCTCCCGCATGCACGGCAACCTCGACGGCCAGATCATCGCCTTCTTCACGATGGTCGTCGCCGCCGCGGAGGTCGTCGTCGGACTCGCGATCATCGTGTCCGTCTTCCGTGCCCGTCACTCGGCCTCGGTCGACGACGCCAGCCTGATGAAGCTGTGAGGGGCTGACCGTGGACAACCTCATCGCGCTGCTGATCGCGGCGCCCCTGCTCGGAGCGGCCGTCCTGCTGTGCGGCGGGCGGCGGCTCGACAAGACCGGGCACTGGCTCGGCACCCTGCTCGCCGGCACGTCGTTCGCGATCGGCCTCGCCCTGTTCGCCGACATGCTCTCGAAGAGCGCCGACGACCGGACCCTGCACCAGCACCTGTTCACCTGGATCCCGGTCGAGGGCTTCCAGGCGGAGATGGCCTTCCAGCTCGACCAGCTGTCGATGACCTTCGTCCTGCTCATCACGGGCGTCGGCACGCTGATCCACGTCTACTCGATCGGGTACATGGAGCACGACGAGCGGCGCCGCCGCTTCTTCGGCTACCTCAACCTGTTCGTCGCGGCGATGCTGCTGCTCGTCCTCGCCGACAACTACCTGCTGCTGTACTTCGGCTGGGAGGGCGTCGGCCTCGCCTCGTACCTCCTGATCGGCTTCTGGCAGCACAAGCCCACCGCGGCCACCGCCGCCAAGAAGGCGTTCATCGTCAACCGGGTCGGCGACATGGGCCTGTCGATCGCGGTCATGCTGATGTTCACCACCTTCGGGACCTTCGCCTTCGGGCCGGTCCTGGCGTCGGCGGGCGAGGCGAGCGAGGGCAAGCTGACCGCGATCGGGCTGATGCTGCTCCTCGCGGCCTGCGGCAAGTCGGCCCAGGTGCCGCTGCAGTCCTGGCTCGGTGACGCGATGGAGGGCCCGACCCCGGTCTCGGCCCTCATCCACGCCGCAACCATGGTGACCGCCGGCGTCTATCTGATCGTCCGCTCCGCCGACATCTTCAACGCGGCTCCGGACGCCCGGCTCGCCGTCACCATCGTCGGCGCCGTCACGCTCCTCTTCGGTGCGATCGTCGGTTGCGCGAAGGACGACATCAAGAAGGCGCTCGCCGGCTCGACGATGTCGCAGATCGGCTACATGATCCTCGCGGCCGGCCTCGGCCCGGTCGGGTACGCCTTCGCGATCATGCACCTGGTCACCCACGGCTTCTTCAAGGCCGGGCTGTTCCTCGGCGCCGGCTCGGTCATGCACGGCATGAACGACGAGGTCGACATGCGCAAGTACGGCGGCCTGCGGAAGTACATGCCGGTCACCTTCGTCACCTTCGGCCTCGGCTACCTCGCCATCATCGGCTTCCCGGGCCTGTCCGGCTTCTTCTCCAAGGACAAGATCATCGAGGCGGCCTTCGCCCAGGGCGGCACCGAGGGCTGGATCCTCGGCTCCGCCGCCCTGCTCGGCGCGGCCATCACCGCGTACTACATGACCCGCGTGATGATCATGACCTTCTTCGGGGAGAAGCGCTGGCAGCCCGCGCCGGACGCCGACCAGGTGCCCAGCGCCGAACCGGCCGCCGAGCACGCCGCGGGACAGCTGCCGCACCCGCACGAGTCGCCGAAGTCCATGACGGTCCCGATGGTCCTGCTCGCCTTCGGCTCGGTCTTCGCGGGAGCCTTCTTCGGCATCGGCGACCGCTTCGTGAAGTGGCTGGAGCCGGTCACCGGCTTCGAGGAGGGCCACCCGCCGATCGGCGCGGCCGCCATCACCACCGCCACCGTCGCGGTCATGGTCCTCGGCGTCGGCCTCGCCTACCTCCAGTACGGGCGCCGCCCCGTGCCGGTGGTCGCCCCGCGCGGCTCGCTGCTCACCCGGGCCGCCCGCCGCGACCTGCTCCAGGACGACTTCAACCACGTCGTCTTCGTCCGCGGCGGCACCCACCTGACCCGCTCCCTGGTCTACGTCGACCACAGCCTCGTGGACGGCGTGGTCAACGGCACCGCGGCCTCGGTCGGCGGCCTCTCCGGCCGACTGCGCAAGATCCAGAACGGCTACGCACGGTCGTACGCGGTCTCCATGTTCGGAGGCGCGGCCGTGATCATCGCCGCGACCCTGCTGATGAGGGCGGTGTAACTGTCATGTCCTTTCCGCTCCTTACGGTGACGGCGGCGGTGCCCGCGGTGGGCGCCGTGCTCACCGCCGCCGTGCCCGCCGCCCGCCGCACCGCCGCCAAGTGGCTCGCGCTGCTCGTCTCGCTCGCCACGCTCGTGCTCGCCGCCGTGATCTTCGTACGGTTCGAGCCCGGCGGCGACCGTTACCAGCTCGTCGAGTCGCACGCCTGGATCAAGGACTTCGGGGTCCGCTACGAGCTGGGCGTGGACGGCATCGGGGTGGCGCTGATCGCGCTCACCGCGCTGCTCATCCCGTTCGTCATCCTGGCCGGCTGGCACGACGCCGACCCGCTGGAGACCGGGACCAAGCGGTGGCGGCCCACCCAGGGCTTCTTCGGCCTGATCCTCATGGTCGAGGCGATGGTGGTGCTCTCCTTCGAGGCCACCGACGTCTTCCTCTTCTACGTCCTGTTCGAAGCCATGCTGATCCCGATGTACTTCCTCATCGGTGGCTTCGGCGACCACGCCCACAGCGGCACCGAGGAGAACGCGGCGGCCCAGCGCTCGTACGCGGCGGTCAAGTTCCTGCTCTACAACCTGGTCGGCGGCCTGATCATGCTGGCCGCGGTCATCGGGCTCTACGTCGTCGCCGGCAACTTCTCCCTCACGGAGATCACGGCGGCGCGGGCGAGCGGCTCGCTCGACATGGCGACCAGCACCGAGCGGCTGCTCTTCCTCGGCTTCTTCTTCGCCTTCGCGGTGAAGGCGCCGCTGTGGCCGCTGCACACCTGGCTGCCGAACGCGATGGGGGAGGCCACCGCGCCGGTCGCCGTCCTCATCACCGCCGTCGTCGACAAGGTCGGCACCTTCGCGATGCTCCGCTTCTGCCTCGGGCTCTTCCCCGAGGCGTCGAAGTGGGCCACGCCGGCGATCGTCGTCCTCGCCCTCGTCAGCATCGTGTACGGGGCGCTGCTCGCCGTCGGCCAGCGGGACATGAAGCGCCTGGTGGCCTACGCGTCGATCTCGCACTTCGGCTTCATCATCATGGGCATCTTCGCGATGACCAGCCAGGGCCAGTCCGGCGCCACGCTCTACATGGTCAACCACGGCGTCTCGACGGCCGCGCTGATGCTGGTCGCCGGCTTCCTGATCTCCCGGCGCGGCTCGCGGCTCATCGGCGACTACGGCGGCGTGCAGAAGGTCGCCCCGGTGCTCGCCGGCACCTTCCTGATCGGCGGCCTCGCGACCCTCTCGCTGCCCGGACTCGCCCCGTTCGTCAGCGAGTTCCTGGTCCTCGTCGGCACCTTCGAGCGCTATCCGGTGGCCGGCATCGTCGCGACCACCGGCATCGTCCTCGCCGCGCTGTACGTCCTCGTCCTCTACCAGCGGACGATGACGGGCCCGGTGAAGGAGGAGGTCCGGAAGCTGCCCGACCTGCGGCCGCGCGAGCTGGCGGTGGTGGCGCCGCTGATCGCCGTACTGATCTTCCTCGGGGTCTTCCCGAAGCCGCTGACGGACGTCGTCAACCCGGCGGTCCAGCACACCATGTCCGATGTCCAGCAGAAGGACCCCCGGCCGACTGTGCCGATTCGAAACCTGGAGGCGGCCAAGTGAGTTCCATGGCTGTCCACAGCCTGTGGACGACGGCGGCGGCCGGGCCGATCGACAAGATCCCGGCACCCCACATCGAGTACACCCAGCTCTCGCCCGTGCTCATCGTGCTGGGCGCGGCCGTCATCAGTGTCCTCGTCGAGGCGTTCGTGCCGCGCAGGAGCCGCCACTACGCCCAGGTGTTCCTGAGCGTCCTCGCCCTCGCCGCCGCCTTCGCGGCGGTCGTCGGTCTCGCCGCCGGCGGCTACGGCTCCACCAAGGCCCACATCGCGGCCATGGGCGCCGTCGCCGTCGACGGGCCCGCCCTGTTCCTCCAGGGCGTGATCCTGCTCGGCGCGATCGTCTCGGTGTTCACCTTCGCCGAGCGCCGGCTCGACCCGGCCCGGCACGGACACAAGGTCGACTCCTTCGCCGCCGAGGCCGCCGCCGTCCCCGGCAGCGAGCAGGAGCAGGCGGCCGTGAAGGCCGGCTTCACCACCACCGAGGTCTTTCCGCTGGTCCTGTTCGCGGTCTCCGGCATGCTGGTCTTCCCGGCCGCCAACGACCTGCTGACGCTCTTCATCGCCCTGGAAGTCTTCTCGCTGCCGCTGTACCTGCTGTGCGCCGTCGCCCGCCGCAAGCGGCTGATGTCGCAGGAGGCCGCGGTCAAGTACTTCCTGCTCGGCGCCTTCTCCTCGGCGTTCCTGCTCTTCGGCATCGCGCTGCTCTACGGCTACGCGGGCTCCGTCTCGTACGCCACGATCGCCGAGGTCGTCAGCGGCGACGTCACCGCGATCGACCCGGCGCTCGCCGGCACCATGGGCAACGACGTGCTGCTGCTCATCGGCTTCGCCATGGTGATGATGGGCCTGCTGTTCAAGGTCGGCGCCGTGCCGTTCCACATGTGGACCCCGGACGTCTACCAGGGCGCCCCGACCCCGGTCACCGGCTTCATGGCCGCGGCCACGAAGGTCGCCGCGTTCGGCGCGATGCTGCGCCTGCTGTACGTGGTGCTGCCGGGGCTCACCTGGGACTGGCGGCCGGTCATGTGGGGCGTCGCCATCGTCACCATGCTGGGCGGTGCGATCGTCGCCATCACCCAGACCGACATCAAGCGGCTGCTGGCCTACTCGTCGATCGCCCACGCCGGCTTCATCCTGGCCGGTGTCATCGCGGCCACGCCGAGCGGTCTCTCGTCCGTGCTGTTCTACCTGGCGGCCTACTCCTTCGTGACGATCGGCGCCTTCGCCGTCGTCACGCTGGTCCGGGACGCGGGCGGCGAGGCCACCCACCTGTCCAAGTGGGCCGGGCTCGGCCGCCGTTCGCCGCTCGTCGCGGCGGTCTTCGCGGTGTTCCTGCTCGCCTTCGCCGGCATCCCGCTGACCTCGGGCTTCTCCGGGAAGTTCGCGGTCTTCAAGGCGGCGGCGGACGGCGGCGCGGGCGTGCTGGTCGTGGTCGGTGTGCTGTCCTCGGCGGTCGCCGCGTTCTTCTACATCCGGGTGATCGTGCTGATGTTCTTCAGCGAGCCGAAGGCGGACGGCCCGACGGTCGCGGTGCCGTCGGCGTTCACGTCGGTGGCGATCACGGCGGGTGTGGTGGTCACGCTGGTGCTGGGTGTGGCGCCGCAGTACTTCCTGGACCTGGCGAGCCAGGCGGGGGTGTTCGTGCGGTAGCGGTGGTGGTCGCCCGGTACGGCGAAGGGCCCGGCCTCCCCCCGTGGGAGGCCGGGCCCGTCGCCGTACCGACGTTTCGAGTTCAGGCCATCC